>NZ_QICX01000001.1:443747-723196 GCF_003201365.1 Chryseobacterium sp. CBTAP 102 | reverse complement strand
GGTTAAGTCTTCTCCATTTTTAAAGGACTTATAGAAATCCTTGTTGTTTAATAAGTCTTCTTTGTCTATCATAACTATGTAATGGTTAAAAATAATAAAAAGTTATTTCCGTAAAATTTTTTGAGCTATGAGGGCTCAAAATTTTCCAGAATAACTTTTTAACTTACACAGTTAGTGAGACACTACCACTTAGAATGAAATTTTTGATTTAAAGTTTTGCATCTTAATATATTATACTGTTTTCTTGAATAATAACTATTTTGGGCTTGTATTATAGAATAGTAAATTCTTTTTTTGCCGGTCAGCATTAGACTTTATCCTAAACCTATTTCTTAGCCTGTAGAGATAAGTTATCCATATAAACAGCCTGATGAACGCCATTCAGCAAGACTTTCAACCCTAAATGTGAATCTTTTTTCAAAGAAACTGTAAATGTTTTTTTCTCTCCTGTTATTTTGGAAGGTTTAGTGATCGAAATATAGGTCTTTATATCAGAAGGGTTATCTATTGAGAAAAGTTCTAAGGTAGTTTCTCCTCCATTATCAGAAAGGTCAAGAGACAGTGTATAGGTTCCGGCTTTAATTTCCGGGGTTACCAGATACATATTTTCTCTGGGATTGTTCATAGAATAAAATATAATTCTTTTTTCACTGGCATAAAGCATCGCTTTTCCGGATTGAACACTCCAGCATTTATTGATATCTTTCCAGGTATCAAAACTTTCTGCAATAGTGGTTACGGCTTTACACTGCGCATTGGCTGTTAGAAACCCTCCTATAAATGCTATTCCCGTAAGTACAATTTTTTTCATGTATTATTTTTATTTATAATGAGTAAAAATAAACAAAAAAAGGTTGTTGCGGTTGCTTTTATTTTATGATTTAAGTTAGTTTTGAGAATATGGATCTTTTTCTGGAAATAAAAGTGAAATAAAAAATGATTGTAAATTAGCGGTAATCTGACAGTAAAACAGAGGTGTTCTTCTATTTCTGTATGAAAATATTCAATAAAGTAAGTTGTATATAGAAAAAAATCCTAAATGTGGTAGGTGTTTAAGCCCTATTGGCGTATAAATTGATACAACAAACTGAATTGAATTTTGATGACTAATGACTAGAACGACTGTAACTCTGATTTTCTTTTTAAGTGGTTTTTTCTTTTTAAATGCACAGGAGAAGAAAGATTCACTTTATTATAAAATTGAAGAATTTTCTGATAAAAGAAAAGTTACCAAATTCATTCACCGCTTTATATTTCGTAGAGAACCGGATTCAACTTCTGTTAAGTCCAATACTGAAAAACTTTCGCAAAACACTTATAACAAAAGAATTATCAGAAATGTCAGGATAGAAACCATTGACCCTTTCGGATATGGCTCTAAAGACAGTAAGGAAATAGGCAAATGGTATGACTGGATAAAGGATCACCTTCATTCCAGTACCAGAAGATCTACAGTTAATAATTTTTTGCTTTTTAAAGAAGGAGAAGAGTACAACGCCCAAAAACTTTACGAATCTGAGCGTTTGCTCAGAACAATGCCTTTTATAAACAGAGTTAATATCAGTGTTTCTGATAGTATTTCCGGTAAAGACTCTATAGATGTTGTTGTAAGGGTTCTTGATTCCTGGAGTCTGAAGCCAAGAGTAAGCTATTCAGGAAGCAAGATTGGCCTGGGAGTTACTGAAGAGAATGTACTGGGACTGGGACACACCTTAGACTTTCTTTACAGAAATGACTCCAAAGAGAAGCAGGATTATCTTTTAGGAAGCTATACCACATATAATCTCTTTGGTACCTATATCAACGCCCAGATTCTTGGGGAACGGGATTTTTCGAGAAATGAAAGAATCAATTTCAGCCTCAGAAGAGACTTTTTCTCACCTTTAACGAAATGGGCGGGAGGTTTTACATTCGAATATTTTATGCGTAAAGTTTTGCTTCCGATAGAAACAGATACCACTTTTCCGGAAGTTCAGATTAAAGTGTACAGCGAAGATGTATGGGGTGGGTATCAGATTCCGGTTTCATCTAACCCCAGTGAAAAAATATCCAGTAATATTGCCATAATAGGAAGATTTCAGAACTATCAGTACAAAGACAGTCCGGGAATTGACAAGTACAAATATTTCAGTTCTTATAACAGTTTTCTGATGTCTGTTGGGTTTATTCAGAGAAACTTTTCAGTTCAGAAGAATATTTTCCAGTATGATTTACCGGAGGATGTAGCTTATGGTAATTCTGTGAACCTCATTGCCGGAGGCTTATCAAGAAATAAAGAAGTGAATCCATATGTGGGGATCTCTGCATCTTACGGTCGTTTTACAAAGTTGGGATATTTCACAGTGAAAGCACAGTTTGGAAGGTTTTTTAATGAAGACAGCCGGAACAGGGAATCTTTCCGTTTTGACGGAACTTATTTTACCAACCTGACGGACTGGAAATTTGCCAAAGCAAGACATTTCTTCTCTCCGACATTAGCCTTGGGAAATCCACAGCATAATTACTCTTATAGGGATAGGATCAACCTTTCTTCTGCAGACGAATTTCCTGTTTACAATTCAGATTATATCGGGACAAAAAAAATAGTATTAAGATATCAGCTTCAGTTGTTTATCAATAAAACCTGGAAGAATTTCCATTTCAGTCCTTATTTAACTACCGCAGTGGGCTGGCTGGGAATGCCTGATGATAAACTGCTGAAGACCAAAGTCAATACAAAAATCGGAATAGGTGTGTTAATTAATAATCCATATCTTGTTTTCAACAGGATTCAGATTTCTTTTATGTATTATCCACGCGTTCCCTTTGATAATAATTCTGTTTTTGATTTTAACAGTAACAGAAATAATCTTTTACCTTTGAACAGTTTTGCAACAGATGTTCCTCATTTTGTCAATTTTGGAAATTGATGATAGAAAATAAAACCGTAAACTTAGCAACCTGAAAACACATCGCTTTTCAGGTTATAAATTTTAAAATAGGGATAGGATATTACCCAAATGGGTAATTGACAGGTTATTATATAATTACAATATTTGTTATAAAATAAATTGTAGGCTGTAGAATATATTCAGATGCAATTTAACGCAAATCATTAACAACCTTTAAACTAATCCCGATGAAACCATTGAATTTTATTTTATTATTGACCACATTTTTTACATCTGTCGGATTTTTTGCAAAACAACCTTCTGCCACAACTTCTGTACCTACGATAACTCCTATAACAGATGCCGAAAAGTGGATTGCACTTTCTCCCATTTTGCTCTTTCTTTTAATTACATGTATTGTATTTTTTAAACTGAAAAATAGCAAGGTATCTTTAAAGGATCTTCTTTTGGATAAGGATGCTAATGTTCAGATAGAAGAAGAAAAAACAAAGCAAAAAGAAGCTTTTTTAGCCGCTTCGTTTGGAAGCCAGCAGGCAATGATGGATGCTGCGGCAGCACTTAACAGCACTTCAGATTCCAATACCGAAAAACCTAACACAAGTGTAAGCCGTTTTCTTGCATTTATAAGCGGGTTAGTGTCTGTAGGTCTGGCGTGTGTTCTCACCACCTTTGCCATCTGGAACTATTTTGATGTAAATAATTTTCCCAATCTGAATGACCTCGTTGGTGTTTTACTTACACTGGGAATAGGAGTAGTGCCTTATGCATTTAATAAAATTACTACGGCAGCTAAATAGACACACTTTTATATGCAAATTGTTTATTCAAAGAGAATACCCCGAGGCTCTGCCTCGGGGTATTCTCTTTGAATAAAGGTAAGTATTTAAAACTTTTGTGCCTTTTATGATTAAAATAATGATTATAAAAGTTTAAACAACCTCAACGATAAAAGAGCCGGAATCCCTACGGAAACATATTTTGTCGGTATTTAGCATAAATTGTGATGATTGTAAATAGCTGTTTTTAACTTGAAATAAGGAATACAAGGTTAATAATTAAAGCTGATAGCTGATCCCTAAATTAATTATACCTTTATATCCAAATCCTAATTCTGCGAATCCTGCAAGTTTTCCGCCTATTCTTACACCTGCTCCTATTACCTGAAAGTTGAAAGAACTGTTTTTTGAATACATACTTTGAACATCTGACTGATTAGGACTAAGCTTTTCATTTGAAAAAGTATATCCTAAACCAACCCCTGAGTACATTCTGAACTTAGGCTTTGAGATATAAGAATAAGTACTGTTTACGGCCAGTGTGTAAATATCATTCTTCTGGCTGGCAATAATATGGTTTTGATCTTTAACGGAAGCTGTATATCTTTCATACACAAGGTCTGTACCGATAGTCCAGTTATCTTTAATGGCATAATTGTAACCAATAAAAAGAGCTCCGGAATGTTTTTCATCAGTTGCTTTCGGTTCAGCGTAAGAAAATGGTGCAGTTATAATATCTGAAAAGACTTTGCCAATTTCGTTGGAAGACAGCACACCATATCCTATCTTTATCTCTGAAGTGCCTTTTTGCTGGGCATTCAGCATACATGCATTGAAAATTAAGGAGTAAATGAAGATTTTGTTTAATCTGTTTGTCATCACTATATTATTTAATTATTTTAATGATTTTTTGTTGATTGTTTTTGAAAATAATATTCACTATATACATTCCTTTCTGGTAGTGTGAAAAATTTATTTTATGATCAGCAATTTCTGTATCTGAGATGTTGGATACCCTTCTTCCTTCACTATTGTAAATGATTATTTCTTTTATCTTTTCCTTACTTGTGATATAGGCAAAGTCTTTCACAGGATTAGGGTAAAATATAAACTCAGGCTGTATATTAATATCCGAAGTTCCCAGAGAACCAATAGTAATTGCTTTACTGAAAGTTTCTGCACAGGAATTTTTGCTGACAGTAAGTGATACCGTATAATTTCCCGGAGCGGAATAGTGATGAATCGGATTCAATGTCGAATCGGTGGTGCCATCTCCAAAGTTCCATGATACAGAAGTATAATTTGCAGAATGATTGGTAAAACTTACAGTCGTACCATTAATTCCAGCTATAAAATCCGAATGAAGATGAAACGTGTTAATGTTCCATTGCGCCGGATTATTAAAAAAAACAAGATCTGCAATATTCTGAAAATTTTCAGCGGTATTTTGAGCCAGTCCGTTATAAAAAGTGGATGGAAAGACATGATCCTGAAAAATTGCAGAATACATAGAAGCCGCCACAAGATAGCTTCCTTTAGGCCCCGGATGAATATCGTTATAAGATCCGTGAAGAGCCAGATCCTGGGAAGAATTATAGTAATGTTTTGCAGATTCTCCCGCAGGTACCATTTCCACCTGCATCAGATTAGACATCTTTGTAATGGAATCCTTAATTTTCTGCTGAAAAGCAAAATAGGTGTTGTAATCATTGGCAGAGGGTACTCCATAAGGAATTTCATACAGGAATATTTTAGAACAAGGACTGTATTTACGAATAGAATCTCTTATTTTTCGCCCGCGTTCGGCTGTTACGGAAACAGGATAAGAATGACCTGCAGATTCACCAGTTCCGGGCTGCATGATAACATACTTATAATTTTTAGACCTTATTTTCTGATACAGTGAAGGATCATCCACATGATTCACAAATCCGGTTCCTCCGGGAGTATGTGTTGTTACAGACAGATTTTTCCCCTTTGAAGCTGCTATATTTTTGAAAATTTCAGGCATGTCATTAAAATAGGTCACACTGTTTCCGATAAACAGAACCTCATCGGATTGACAAAATGATAAAACTGAAAAGCCAGTACATATCAGAAAGAGTAGTTTTTTTATCATATAGATTTTTTTAAATTGTTATCTTAATAAAAGTACCTGCAGAAAACCACTTCTAATGCAGGTACAAAACACAAACGATGATTAAAAAATGTTTTATAAATATAATGTTATATCCCTGTTCAAGTATATTTTTTTAAAAGCACCTGCAGAAAACCCAATCTATACTGCAGGTACAACATTAAAAGGTGTTTAAATGAAAATGTATTTACTTTGCTGGATATTTTGATTTACTATGAGTTATTGATTGGGCTGTATTATTTTAAAAGATGTTGAGAAAAAGTACCTGCAGGTATCACGATTAACCTACAGGTACACGGTACTAATTATTACTATTTCTTAATTAATTTCGTATTGTAAGTAGTCTTGTCATCCTTTACAGTGATCACATACATTCCTTTAATCAATGAAGCTACATTGATTCTCTGGCCATCCAGTTTCCCTTCCTGAACAAGTCTTCCGTCCGCACTGTAGATTTTGTAATCGGCTTTGCCTTTCAGATTCTTCACTTCTACAAATGTATCTGCCGGATTAGGATAGATTTCAAGATCAGAAGATGACTGAACGGATTCCTTAACCCCAAGTGCCGCATTGATTTTTACAGAAAAATCCCATACCGAACCTCTTGAGAAAAGATCACCATTATCATTTAAAGATGGACTTGTACACGCATCAGCTGAAGCATTGAAAAAGCCGCTGGCTACTCTCATTCTTAATGTTTTGTCACCATTATAAGCATTGGCCGGAACTGCAAATGCAAAGCTTCCCTGATGTCTTTTATTGGCGTCCGGAGCAGCTCCGTTAATTCCTATTCTTTCCGAAGCCTCAAATACTCCGTTTCTGTTGTAATCAATCCATGCCTGTACCCAATCCTGAAAGTTTCCTCCTGCACGGTTAGCATACACAATATAGTTCATATTATATTGCGCACCCTGAGTAAGCTGAATCAGTTTCGCAGGGTCTTCCGAATAGTCTTTATAAGCGTGCTGAACGGTTGTCCCATTTCCAGCTAAATCCAC
Organism: Chryseobacterium sp. CBTAP 102; assembly: GCF_003201365.1. Lineage (NCBI taxonomy): Bacteria > Pseudomonadati > Bacteroidota > Flavobacteriia > Flavobacteriales > Weeksellaceae > Chryseobacterium > Chryseobacterium sp. CBTAP 102. The sequence continues at coordinate 716,394 of NZ_QICX01000001.1, read as the reverse complement.
ATTGGCTAAAGTTACTCTCAAGATTCCGCTGAAATACGGACTGATTGTCGTATTTCCTCCCGTAGTCATCAGACAGTAATCATATCCTGTGCGTAATCCTTTAGTTTTAAAATTATAAACCGGTGAAAATTCTCCCGCAACATTATTAATCACGGACGAAACACGAACTTCATAAGAAGTTTCATCCTCAAGATTATTCAGCAATACAGAATTAATTGGGCTTACAGCATTAGACCAGTTTGCTGTTCCCATTTTTCTGTAATTCACAGAATAGGTTGCTCCCGGTACATGATTCCATGAAACGGTGGCTGAAGTTTTTAATATATCATTTTCAAAAGCAGCAAGCCCCGTTGGAGGATTATTTAATGAAGCAGGAGCACTTCCTACGGTAACTGAAGGTGAGACAGCATAAAATATATTTCCGACAGCTGAAATTCTCAGTTTAATGTTTCCCTGTAATGCAGCAGGCATCTGTATGTCAAGGCTGCCGTCATTAGGTGTTGAGGCTGCCAGTTCTGTCCATGCTGATCCGTTATTCAGATCAGTTGTATATTCAATCTTTACATTGGCAACATTATAGGGAGCCAGGTTTGTATTGGCAACATCCCAGGAAATAGTATTGGAAGCGTTATTATATAAGATAGTAGCTTCGCTTAATCCTTTGAATTTGAAAGGTCCGTCATTTCCTACAGTTACTGTATTTTCAGCAGAAATAGTTAAAGGCCTGTTCGGATTATTATCACGAACAGATACAGCATAATGTAAAACTCTGGGGATGTATGAAACTGTTTCCCAGGTGTTTTTGTTGGTCAATTTACCGCTCATCACAATAGGAAGGCTTGGGAAATATCTTCTTCCGGTAGCCACTGCAGGAAAAGAACGGGTAAGAGAACCTTCAGCATTGAAGCCCCATCCGCTATCTCCGGAGATTGAACTGGTTGAGCCCACGCTGTCATACTGTTCCCAGTTATAGGTAAACTGATCTCCGTTAGCATCAACTGCATTGGCATCCAGGTAATATGCTGTTCCTTTAGGAATATGATAAGAAATAAGCGGAGTAATGGCAGGAGCATTATTGGCAATATTTTCAGCTACACCACATCCAACTTTACTTTCAAGGTTGGTAAGGATTTGATTGATTGATGAATAATGAAAATACGCATCACTGTTCATCTGAACATTATTGGCAGTGATTCCCGCATACCCCATAATGGTTGTACCTCCTCCAGGTTCTACATTGACATCCGAACCTTCTGTAACTGTAGAAAATGTATGGTTGCCTCCAAGCTGATGTCCCATCTCGTGAGCTACATAATCAATATCAAATGTATCTCCCACAGGATTCTGGTTTTGGGTAAATGCAGACCCTTTACCCAATGGCTCTGCAGCCGTAGGATCAGTACAGATACAACCTATACATCCTGCATTTCCATCCCCTCCGGCTGCATTAAAGACATGTCCTATATCATAATTGGCATCACCTACCTGAGCGCTTAAAGTTTGTTGCAGCTCGCCGTTTAAATCATCCGTATAAGGATCATTGGCCGGATTGGCATAGATGATATTGGGGAAATTCTGTATCGTAAGATGAATTGCAAATTCTTTTTCAAAAACACCATTTACACGGGTCATAGTATTATTCATCTGGGCAAGTGCGCCCGCAACACCTCCAAAAAGTGTTGTATACTCGCCGGTTGCAGACAAAGCCAGCCTATAAGTTCTGTACATTGATGCAGCTGGTCTTCCGGTAATATTGATTCCGGCAAGTTTGTTTTTTCCTGAATTCTTTAAAGATTTGATATCCAGTTCTTTTTTGCCTTCCATGCTGCAGCTAAAACCATGTTCAGAATCTGTCCTCTTGGTTTTATAGAACACTCCATAGGTTTTTTTATCCGTTGTGATAGGTTCTATAAACTGAAAAACACCATCCTTGATAATCATAGACTGCATTTCTGTAGGTGATGTACTGAACCTGACATATTTGGACGGATCGTCAATTCCAATCCCTACATAAGATCCTAATCCATATTTTTCTGCCAGAGATTTTTCCATGACAGGATTGCTGTATACAGCAAACTTTTCTATGGTTCCCTCAGCAGTGGGCAGCTGGATTGTAACAGCTTGTGCATTAGCCCCTGTTTCTTCAGCATTTTTTAATAACTGTATTAATGTATTGATATCAGTTTTATAAGCAAATTTGATTGTAACCTCTCTTCTGATGTCAGATGTTTTCTGGGAAGCGGATTCCCATCTTTGGGCATTGGAAAGACAGAAGCCTGATATCAAAAATAGTGATAATAGAGTTTTTCTCATTTTAAAAATTAGGTATTTAAATAGTGGTAGTGTGAAGAATGAATATAATATTCGGTTATTCAAAAGTAATTGCTAATTTTGTATTATAAGTAATGTTATATTGTGATTTCTTTACATTGTGTATGTGATACGTATGTATTTTAGCCTATGTGGTGATAGTGTAGTATTAATATTGCATTTTTATATTGATAATATTATGATGAAAAAACTAACTGTTTTATTCTTTTTGATTTCTTCCTTTTTCTATTCACAGCAGACAGAACAAGAAATGAAGAATATTCTTTTTGATATTGAGTTTTCTACTGCCGGGCCAAAAGAAATTGAGAAAATAGACAGTCTTATTAAAGTATGTAAGCAAAATTCTTACAATGATTGTGTGGCATTAGGGTATCTGAAGATCGCCAATATTTATAACCGGAACAGTGATATGAAGAGGTCCTTTTATTACACAGATAAAGTGGAAAAAGAAAACCTCATCAATTCAGATACAGATTTTGAAGTCATATTTTATCTCCATCTTCAAAGATCGTTGCTATACCAGAAATTAGGAGAAAGAGTTACTTCTTTGAAACAATTGGATGAAATGTATGATAAAGTGATGCAAACCAATAATGCTTACTTTATTTATCTTATCAACTGGCAGTATGCAGGAATATATAATGAAATTAATAAAAAAGAATTAGCATTAAAACATTATAAAACAGCATACAAATACTCCAAAATTTACAGAGAAAATAAAGGTGAACTTTACAGAATAGATAAGAATAGATTGAGCAACAGCTATAAAACTTCACCTTATCTTGCCGGAATATATCTGGACCTCAATAAACCTGATTCTGCGAAAATATATATTGAGGAAGCCATTCAGAATGAAAAAAAAATAGATGAAATAGGGATACGATACATTACGTCGTATTATGCTGGTAGGTATTTTAAATCCATTAAGCAAATTCCTGAAGCTCAGCATCACTTATGGATCTGTAAAAATATCGCTAATAATTATTATAAAAGCGAAAATTATCAAAAGTCGGTGGCTATGGAGCTAAAGAGCTTGTATGAAAGTACGGGACAAAAAGACAGCATTGCCTATTACTCCAATTGGCTGTTGGAAATAGAGTCTTCAAACAAAAACCAAAACCAGCTATTGAATGACACCGTTGATAAACAAAACGAACTTGAAACCAATAAAATAAAAAAAGAAACAAAAAATCTCTTTTTTATATTATCAGTAAGTGTTGCTGTATGTATTCTTTTCATTTTTCTTTTCCTGTATTACTATAGAAAACATAAGAGCAAGAATCTGGATAAAATTGATATTCCTCATCAGCCATCTGTAGATGAAAGTGCTTTTAAAGAAATTATACAGCTTGCCAAAGAAAATAATCCTGAGTTTTTAACCCGTTTCAATGAATATTATCCACATTTTTCAGAAGAGCTGCTGAAAATTTCTCCTTTAAAAATATCGGAAATAAGGTTCTGTGCATATATCTATCTGAATTTTTCTACCAAAGAGATTGCTGAATATACTTTCACCTCAGTAAGAACGGTGCAGACCAAAAAGTATAATCTAAGGAAAAAAATGAATATTCCCGGCGATATGGATATCTATGTATGGTTTTCTAAATTATTGAAATAAAAAAGAGACTGTTTCCTTTCGAATTAGTCCCTGTATTAAAATTAATAGCATGATTAAAACCGGTCGTTAATTTTTTATGGTGGTAATATGTATGAATTGCTTTCCGTTGCTGTCTTTAAGGTCAATATTGCTGATCATATCGCTGTAAACCCGAGTAGTGGTATCATTAAACTGATAGCCTTCTATAAACACAGGTCTGTTTTTAGGAAGATTGCTCTGCTCATTAAGCATTTCCAGCGATAAACTATCAGGGTAACCTTCATTTTTTTTTAAGATGACCTCTATTAAACCGTTGTCAGCCAGGTAGTCAAACTTCTTTAAATGAGAAGGTAGACTGGCTTTGGTTTTAAAAATGTTTAATTTTTCAATACTGCTTTTATAAAGTTTAAACATGCTGGCAGTTCCGATGGCATCATTGTAAACCGCAAATTGTATGTTGCTGTTTTTCTGGGCGGGAAGTAATAATGAAGTAGTAATGAACAATATATATAATAACTTTTTCATAATAAAAAGAGAGGTTTAAATGTCGGATGCTTTACTGTGGAGGGTTGGTGTTAATTCTTGTTTTTTACTACAATCCATCCTGTATATTTTATTGGAGTTTGTTTCGTGTTGTTCTCATTCCAGCCCATTTCAAACCAGTAAGTTCCTGTAGGTTCTTTTTTTCCGTCCATGGTTCCGTCCCATTTGAATCCGTTTAATTTACTTCCTGTATGAATTTTACTTCCATATCTATCATAAATGCTGAATGTGAAATTACTTTTATAAGCTAAAGCAGAATAATCAAGTACGTCATTGATTCCGTCACCGTTAGGGGTGATGATGTTGATCAGATTAGGAACTGTAATTTCTACCTGCACAGGAACACAGTTATATGAATCCCTTACATAGAAAGTGTGGCTTCCGCGGGATATATTGGTAAATAGGTTTTCACTCTGCCAGTTGATATTATCCATCGAATATTGATAAGGCGCTGTACCTGCAATTACGTTTAAGGTAACCGTATTATTATTAATGTTAACATCTGAAATAACAGGGTTTTCAGAAGCATAAACCTTCACTGTTTGCCTGGTGGTACATTCTCTGGTTTTCAGATCTACCCAATAGGCTCCAACCCCTACATTTTTGATGGACTGTGTTGTTGCTCCCGTACTCCATTCATAAGAAGTATAGCCTGGTCCTGCATCTAGTGTGGTTGTATTTTCCATACAGATAATTTTATCCTTTAATACTTCTGAGTAGGTAGGAGAAATAACCGTAAGGGGTACTTCTGCGATTTTGTAACATCCGTTGGCATTGCTCACCTTAATGTAAACTACGCCGTTAGGAGCAATGTAATTGGCGGGAGTCAAAATTTCGTTTGTCCCGTTATGCGCATCAGTAGGAGATGGATAGTACTGCTTAGTAATTCCTGGTTGTACATTAACTCCTGCCGTTGTTAAATCAAATATCCCAAGCAACGGATTGGATGGCTGGAAACACGATCTTAAAGCTGCATCTTTTACAATTGGGCTTTCAGAAACAGTTAATGTTACAGTTACTCGTTCACAATCTGTAAAATCCGGGTTATTTCCGCAAAATTTATAAACAATAGTATCAGTACCCATATAACCGAAATTGGGAACATAATTAATTACTCCTGCTGCATCAATAGTAGCAGTACCGTTTGTTGGAGGAGTAATAATCGTTACCGTACTCGGAACATAAGTTTGGGTAGAATTGGTAAATTCTGGTTTGATAGTCAGGTGTCCTTCGCAAACAGTAATTGCTTTTGTAGATTCCTGAAGACATGTATATACTTTATATACAGGGGTGGTTGCCGGTGGACAAGTGCTTACTGCAATTTTCACTGTATAATTTCCTGCAGTCAGTGGAGTATAAGTATTGGTATTGGCTCCGCTAATAGGATTTCCGTTGAGAAACCATTGGTAGGTATCGTAGTTGTCATTTACTTCCAATACAATACCAGGAATGCAATCCCCGGTTTTTTTTGAAATCAGTGGGATAGAAGAGAAGCCCGCAAAATAACCTCCATATCCAGATGTACTGTAACCGCCATTAATACCTGCTGTTACAGCTTTATCAGAAACCACAGTTACATTTCCGGTGATAGATGGGATGGCATATGTTACCCAGCTGCTATTTCCTGTCAATGGGAAAGGTCCTTGTGCGGCGGGGGGAGTGATGCCGTTTACCGTCACATTAGCTCCGGTTTCCGTCAAAATATTCAGTTTTACAATAGTTCCGGTTGGAACAGTGCTTGTTGTTCCCGTTCCTGTTGGCATTTCATTGATTTTCCCTATTTCATCAATTTTTCTGGGTAAAAAACAGTTCAATGGCGGAATGTAGTTGAATCCACACGTTGCACTGCTGTTATTTACAGAGACCAACTGATATAAATAGACATTTTTTGAAGTCGTAATAAACATATTGAAATGTCCGGAATTTCCTTGCTGTACATAGTTATTTCCTGAAACTCTGTAAAATTCTCCACTGTTGATGGTAGCAACAGGAGTGTTGGAACCATTAATAAATATTTGTGTATTGTTTTCAGTTCCTACGATGATACCACCTTCAAGATCTGGATTTGTAGATCTTGTTCTCACCATGGCAAAAGTGCTCCCAAGTCTATCCGTAGGTACGGACTGATCAAGAACCGCATCAGATCCCATGCTGGTGTTATTTCCAAAGTTTCCATTGATGTTTCCGTTAGTAAGGGTAATAGGCTTATCAGAAACAATTTTAGCTCCAATAAAAGCTGATATGTTCTGACCTCCAACTCCAGGACCTCCGGCGAAAATAAAAGATTGTCCTTTGTTGAGAGTGATTGTTTGCGAATGCGTTGCAGGTGTTCCTCCAAAGAATGTTACATTTCCGTTCCATGTAGTAGTGATAACTGTATTATTCTCTGTTGCCAATATACCTGCTGTGAAGTTAAATATGTTTTGTGACGCAATAGTAGGAGTTGCGGCTACAAAAAACTCTTTGCCAATACCGGCTTTTCCTTTACTTGTAATAATTTCAGCGTGTACAGTACCGCTTACCATTCTTAATGAACAGTAAAATGGCTTGCTTCCCTGTACATGCAAACCTTTATTAATAGTTGTAAACGCTTTTGAAGCAACATTAGCGGCTATAATACTAGCCGGTACCATAAAAGTCTGAGGAGACCCTTTACTTATGGTTACGTTACCTATTGGAATATTATTGCTGTTAATTGTAACAACAAAAGGAGTTGCAGAATCGGTAGAAAGATAGAGTGCCTGTGTATAATTTACTGAGGCGTAATAAGGTGCAAACCAATGATCTGTGTCTCTTTGCGCCGAAAGAGGTGAACTGAATATAAGGAACAATAAACAAAATATAAAACTTTTCATGTATCGTTAAATTTTCGTTCTAAAAATTACGAATTCTTTTTTTTAAAATGATTATGATTTTATTATTAATTGTCATATTTCCATATGTTGTTTCTATTAACAATAGTAATCATTGGATTGTGTGAAAAATAGAAGAATACTAAGTAAAAGGAATTCTTTTCATAGGCATATGAATGCCGTTTGATACTTTAGATACAAAATCGTGCACTTAATGGTCTGATTATAACAAGGTAAGATTTATTTATTTTTTTATATTTTTTTCTTAGAGCAGTTTCCATTTTATTGCTTGGGTAAAAATAATTTAATAAAAATATAAACTGACTATACTTTTGTATAGTTTTAAATCAAATCTTGATGAATTAATTTGAAAGGAGCCTATGTTGAAACACTTCCAGTAAAGAGAATACTTGATTTTTATTTTAATGTTTTTTTTATCTTCAGCCTAATACCTGTTTTTATATGTGTATGATATTGAAAAATTTCATTTAATATTGAAAATGCAATGAAAGCAAGTGTTTTTTGTATTTAAAGCATTTTTTTTTCAATAGATTTAAGGCTGAATATAATTATACTAAGAAAAGTAAATACTTGCGGAATCAGATTTTTTGAATGCCTGTCACCCGAAGGAAAAAAATACACACTATTACCTACGATTTCCATCTTAAGTATACCAACAGTTTAGATGTGCTTGTTAACTATAGGATCACCCCTATATGATCATGGCGAAATTTCCAAAGTAGTCTGTGTGGTTTCTTATTCCCTGAAAAGGAAAGAAGGAAATATCAGGATTATATCCAATACTTCAGAAACCTACTTGAAATATAATCTCTTCACGGGAAAATGGACGGAAGAATCTAAAGTTGCCCTAAAATTGTGGGAGATCGGAATAGTCCGGCTTTTCCTTCAGGGGACTAAAAATAGAAGAAATTGCAGAACAGTTATTCGTGTTGCCAGGTACCATAAAATTTTGCAGGAGCAAATTGTTTGAAAGAATTGGAGTGAAAAATATCATCGAAGCAATATGCTAAGTAATAACGAATAATTTGATTTAAACTATATTTAAAAAAAATCAGCTCGAAACCGCTGAGAATCAAAATGGAATGCTCAGTATAACTTACAGTTTTTAATTAAAAAACCGATGGCTTTCTGTGTATTGTTTTCCTGAACATTCTCCCTCTGTAAAATTATAGAAGGAGAATATCCGGTACAGCTTAATTAAGCTGATAATTTGTAATTACTAAACTCAGGATGAAATGAACATAATTCTGTTCAACCTCTTTTCTGTTAATCAGTTTGTTTTTGTATTCATAGGAATTCAGGTCTCGGGATAATTTCTGATACGTTTCAAAATCATCACCCTTTACCTTTACTCTTACATGACCATCTTTTCTGTTGATAATGACATTATCCAAAGTTCTTACCTTAAATAAAACTTCACATAATGTAGGACGAGCCTTCATTGACCCGATATATCTTTCAACTATATTAATCTTGAACGAATCAAATATGATATTATTAAAAACGATTTTAGAATTAGGCTCCTGAGTGTTGAGTTCAAGTTTATAGTTCATTACTTTATAAATTTTGGCAAATATAAGTTTAATTATGCCAAAAAACAGACTGTTTTAATAGATCATTCCCATATTAATGATCGAATTTTATTCTGTAAAGACAAAATCATGTGAAAATGTGAATATTAGGGGCTTATAAATGAGGACGAAACAATTGTGAAGCAAACATTTTATGTCCTTTTATTTTTTTCATTATGGGCATTTGTGTAATTTTATTCACTGTATAATAAAATTCATATTAATACCAATATAATGGAAAGATATAGTTATGGAATGGTTGGCCTTGGAGTAATGGGGCGGAATCTGCTTTATAATATCGCTGATAATGGGTTCTCAATCGCAGGATTTGACCTTGATCAGGAAAAAGTGAAAGAATTAGAAAGCGGAGCTGCTTCAGAAATGAAGGTGAAAGGTACAGTTTCTTTAGAAGATTTTGTATCCGTTCTGGAAGTCCCAAGAAAAATTATTCTTATGGTTCCTGCCGGAAAACCTGTAGATGCTGTGCTGGAAAATATTACCCCACTTTTAAGCGAAGGCGATATCGTGATTGATGCAGGAAACTCTTATTTCGAAGATACCAACAGACGTGTTGCTGATCTGGCATCCAAAAAACTGCATTTTATGGGAATGGGAGTTTCAGGAGGTGAAAAAGGAGCCAGAAAAGGTCCCAGTATAATGCCGGGAGGTGATCCGGAGGCATTCAAACTTCTGAAGCCGATGCTGGAAGCCATTGCAGCCAAAGTAGACAACGAAGCATGTACAGCCTATATGGGAAAAGGATCTGCCGGAAACTATGTGAAAATGGTACACAACGGTATTGAATATGCAATTATGCAGCTGATCAGTGAAGCTTATGATCTTCTTAAAAGAGGAGCGGGTCTCAATAATGAACAGCTCTATCAGGTTTTCAAAGAATGGAATAATGGCGAAATGAACTCATTCCTTATTGAAATTACCAGAGATATTTTTACCCAGAAAGACTCATTAACAGATGGCTACCTTGTAGATCAGATTTTAGATAAAGCAGGAGCAAAAGGAACCGGAAAATGGACATCCGAACAGGCCATGGAAATCGGGGTTTCTATTCCCACTATTGACATTGCAGTAACTTCAAGAATTTTATCTGCCTATAAAAACGAACGAGTTCAGGCTTCAAAAATATATAGTGAAAGCGAAATTATTAAGCCTGAAAATACAGAATTGTTCATCAAAGAAGTGGGTGATGCTCTTTTCCTTTCTACATTAATCAGCTATGCACAAGGTCTGTCGTTACTCGTAAAAGCATCTGAAGAATATGGTTTCGAAATTCCTCTGAAAGATGTTGTGAAAATCTGGAGGGGAGGATGTATTATCCGTTCTGTATTGCTGGAAAAATTCTATTCAGCGTATACCCAAAATCCTAACCTTTCTAATATTCTTCTTGATCATGAGATTTCAGAACTGGTAAAATCAAAAATCAAAGCTTTAAGAAAAACAGCAGGATATGCCGTTGCCAACGGAATCTCAAGTTTAGGAATCCAGACGGCTTTGGGGTATTTTGATGCCTATACCACAGAATCTCTTCCCGTGAATCTGATCCAGGCTCAGCGTGATTATTTCGGAGCTCATACGTATCAGCGTATTGACAGAGAGGGAGTTTTCCATACTTCTTGGCAAAGTGCAAACAATTAAAATTCGGAAAAAATGAATCAAAATAGAATCTTGCAGCCAACAACTATCGTTATTTTTGGTGCTACAGGAGATCTGGCAAAAAGAAAACTTTTTCCGGCATTTTATAACTTATATATCGATGGAAGAATGCCCAAAGGCTTTAATATTGTAGCATTGGGAAGGGCAGAAAATACCAACGAAAATTTCAGAAATTATATCAAAGAAAACCTTGAGAGCTTCTCCAGAAAAAAAGTAACTTCCGAAGACTGGGCTGGTTTTCAGGCTCATATTACTTACTTTCAGCATCAGCTGGATGAAGAAAGCTCTTATCACAATTTACAGCAGAAATTACAGGATTTTGATTCCGTATATGGGGTAAGAGCAAACAGGTTGTTTTACTTATCTATAGGACCTAATTTTATTGCTACCATATCCAATCATATCAAAACGACTTCATTGGCCTCTGATCCTAAGAAAGATCGTATTATTATTGAAAAACCTTTTGGGCATAATAAACAGTCGGCTATTGAATTGAACAGCCTTTTGGCTAAAACTTTTGAAGAAGAACAGATTTATCGTATCGACCACTATCTGGGGAAAGAAACCGTACAGAATATATTAGCATTCAGATTTGGAAATTCTATTTTTGAACCTTTGTGGGATCATAAATACATAGAATCCGTACAGATTACCGTAGCGGAAGAAGTTGGGGTAGAGACGAGAGGAGCTTTTTACGAACAGACCGGAGCATTAAGGGATATGATTCAGAACCACCTGTTGCAAATCCTGTGTATGGTAGCTATGGAACCGCCGGCTTCATTACTGTCCGGCGAAATCAGAGACCGAAAAGTAGACGTTCTGAAATCAATTCGAAGAATATCTTCCGATCAGGTTGAACATTATGCAGTAAGAGGCCAGTATGGAAAAGGAACCATAAACGGAGTGGAAGTGAAAGGCTATCGTCAGGAAGATGGAATTGCTTCGGATTCCAATACAGAAACTTTTGCAGCGATTAAGTTTTATCTCGATAACGAAAGATGGCAGGATGTTCCTTTCTATGTCCGTACCGGAAAGAAAATGAAAGAAAAACATTCTTATATTACCATTCAGTTTAAACCGCTTCCTCACTCAACGTTCTCAGACAGTCCGCATCATTTATCGGCTAACAGACTGATTATTAATATTCAGCCCATGATGGATATCAGATTACAGTTCATGACCAAAAAACCGGGACTGACGCTGGATTTGAAACCTGCGGAAATGATTTTCGATAATTTTGCCTGTAAAGAAGATACTCCGGAAGCTTATGAAACTTTGCTGCAGGATGCTCTTTTAGGAGATCTTACTTTATTTATGCGTTCCGACCAGGTGGAAGAAGCATGGGATGTTGTCACAACCATACAGGAAGCATGGGAAAATGATAAAGATCTTTCTTTCCCCAATTACAAAGCGGGAAGCTGGGGGCCGGAAGACGTTAATGCTTTGGTAGAAAGACAGGGACACAGCTGGGTATAAAAACAATCTAAATTTAAACAAACAGAAAATGAATATTACAGTATTTGACGATCTGGAAAAACTGTACACCAGGGCAGCAGATGCATTTGTTGACCTTTCAAAAAAATCTATTCTGAAAAATGGCCGTTTTGTGGTGGCATTAAGTGGAGGATCTTCTCCCAAAGCCATTTTCAAACTTTTGGCAACACCGGAATATAAAGAACATATTGAATGGAATAAAGTCTACTTTTTTTGGGTTGACGAGCGCTGGGTTCCTTTAAATGATGATAAAAGCAACTTCCGGATGACGGAGGAGACGCTGCTCAGCCAGGTTCCGATAGATCAAAATCATATCTTTCCTATGTATGCTGAAGGCATAACTCCTGAAGATTATGCAAAAGCTTATGAGCAGCAGATCAGAACTATTCTTGGTGATGATGGAGTTTTTGATTTTATCCTGCTGGGAATGGGAGATGATGGCCATACAGCCTCATTATTTCCAGGGGAAGAAGTGCTAAATGAAAAAGAAAAATGGGTATCTGCCTATTATCTTAAGTCTCAGGAAATGTTCAGGATCACATTAACTGCACCAATAATCAATAATGCGGATAATATTCTGGCTATTGCATTTGGTGAATCCAAAAAACATGCACTGAATGAGGTATTGAATGGTGAATATAATCCTTCATTGTATCCAATGCAGCTTATTGAGAAGAAGGATGGATTTCAGTTTTTTACAGACGAAAAGGCCAGAGGTTAATACATTTCAATCTTTAAAAAATAAGAGACTGTCCCTGGACAGTCTCTCTTCATATCAACTATTCTGATACCGGATTCCCGGTACATACAATTTTCTGTAGATTAAAACGAAGATAAAGCATCCTAAATGAAAACAGCATCATTAGAAAATTCATGACGCTGTTGCATTTAGTGTTTTTACCTTAGTTGTTTTTTGTTCGAAACTTTTAATTTTTCCAACTCAAATAGTGTTTCTATATAAAATGGTTATTAGTTTGGAGCAAATATACAAAATAAGACACTTGGTAGTGTCTAAAGTTGAAAAAAAATAAAACTTTTTTGAAAATATTTTGAAAGGTGAATAAAATCCTTTCTAATAGGGCGTTGTAAGAGAATAGCAAAATTCTGAAAATTAGGTTTGGATAAATCTACAGCCAAGAAATAAAGTATTTACTTATATGTAATGGGTAAAAAAACATGCTTTATTAATAAAAGCAGCACCATTATATGATAATGATGCTGCCAGAGTAATGTTTTACCTCAGTAATGGAATATTAGAATATTTATACTGAGGGAACTAACGGTGCAATCTGATCTCTCTCAACCTCACAACTCTGATTGTCTGTTTATATAAAATGGTTATTAGTTTCTGCAAATATATAAATTTAGACACTAAAAAGTGTCTAAAATGAAAAAAAAATCATAAACTTGTAAGTTTGAAAGTTTATTATGGAAAGAAAGTCTGTTGCAGGAAGTATCAGGAACAAGGAACGCAGTAAAAAAAAGTTTTTGGATGCGGTTGGAAAAATACTGAGAACAAAAGGATATACTGCTTTGAAAGTGAATAGTATTGCTGCTACAGCCGGGGTGGATAAGAAAATGATTTATTCATATTTTGGAGGGATAGACGGCTTGATTGATGAGTATATCCTTTCACAGGATTTCTGGAGCAAAGTAACCATTCAGGAAACTGAGAAAATAAAACCTAAATTGTATGACAGAGGGAAATCTTTCATAGAAGAAATGCTTTTATCCCAATTTGACTATGTTTATTCAAGCAAAGAAGTGCAAAAGCTAATTCTCTGGCGCTTATCAGAACCCCGTAAATCTTTAAAAAAACTCACCGAAACCCAGGAACAAAACGGAGAATATATTTTCAAGCTTTTGATGGATTCCCATTTTAAAAATAATGCTGAACATGTACGCTCCATTATGGCCATTATGTTTTCGGGGCTTTATTACCTGAATATGTATGCGGCAATGAATGGAAGTATTTTCTGTGGAATAGATGTTGACAGCCCTAAAGGACGGGATAAGATCAGGAAAGCGATTTCTTTCATGTTACATCATACCTATAAAAGCCTGTAAAATTCTTATTTTTGAAAATTGAAACTGTTATAAAAAAACAAAACCATTAGAAATAAAGCTAATGGTCTGTCTATAAGTTGTGTTTCTTCCTTAGTTATTTCGTATTTGAAATTGTCTTAAAGTAAGGGAACCGAATAATACAATTTGGATTGTCTTATTTTTCAACCTAATAGTGTTTTAAAATATGCAGTTGGTTTTAGTTTATACAAATATATAAAATAAGACACTTCAAAGTGTGTAAAATTGTGAAATTTCTCTTATTTTTACTTAATATTTTGAAATTCAGCATGTTATTTTTCGTTGTCTATGTAAAAACTTCTCTTAAATGATACGATAGGCTCAGTTTAGGTTATAAAATACAACAGAAAACATTTCTAAGGTAAAGAGTGTCTTTAATAAAAAAATAGTGATAAAAAATATCTATAGGAAAGTATTTTATTTAATATCAGGCTGGTATTTTATATAAAAAAGCAGCATCACTATGGAAAAATGATGCTGCTGGTTGTGTTTTTACCTCAGTCGTTGATGTTCGAAATATTTTAAACTGAGGGAACTAACGATACAGTCTGAATAGTTTTTAATTTTTTAACTTCGGTAGTGTTTATATATATAATGGTTTTAGTTTGTACAAATATATACAAACAAATTAAATTAGACACTTGTTGGTGTCTAAAATGATAAAAAAAATTCTTAAACTTGTATATTGAATGTTTAATCATGGAAAGAAAGTCAGCATCAGGTAGTATTAGGAATAAGGAACGCAGCAAAAAGAAGTTTTTGGATGCTGTTGGAAAAATACTGAAAACGAAGGGACATGCGGGGTTGAAGATTAATGATATCGCTGCTACTGCCGGAGTGGATAAAAAAATGATCTATACCTATTTTGGAGGAATGGATGGCCTGATGGACGAATATGTCCGTACACAGGATTTCTGGGTAAAAGTAACCAGCGAGGAAGTGGAAAAAATGAAACCGAATCTTGAAGATGGAGGCAGAGAATTTATTGAGCATATGCTGCTTTCCCAGTTTGATTATGTGTATAACAATAAAGAAGCCCAGAAGCTTTTGTTATGGACCATCTCTGAGCCCAGAAAATCATTGAAGAAACTGATTGATACACAGGAAGAAAACGGAGAATTTATCTTTAAACTGTTGATGGAATCCCGTTTCAAAGATAAATTGGAAACATACCGTGCGATTATGGCGATCATGGTTTCAGGGCTTTATTACCTGAATATGTTTGCTTCTCTAAACGGAAGCATTTTCTGCGGCATCGATACTAACACTCCTGAAGGTCGCGAAAAGATTAAAAAAGCGATATCCTTTATGGTAGATCAGACCTATGATAACCTTTAATCCTTTAATAAAGATAAATTGTAAAGAACATAACAAGGGGCAAATCACTGCCCCTTATTTTTTATTTTATTGATGAGTATTCTATCCTTTATGATAAGGACAGCCTGAAGCTGTAACAGCATTTCCATCCGTAGTAAAGAACTGCTCTTCAATTACCTTTCTCTGCTCTTCAGGAATATCCTGTATCTTACGAAGGGTGTTTACCTGGATGTGAGGCCAGCTTGTAGTACCTCCATCATTTCCGAAATCAAATTCAAAGAATACAATCTGCTCATACTGAAGTTGAAGAATCTCTTTTCCATCTTCAATCACTGTCTCTATCCACATATCCATATCTACCTCAACGGTAGGAACAAAACGGTTGACAAAAGGAACATTCAAAACTCCTCCCTGTGCTCCGGTCTTCATTTTGGAAGACATTCTCACATGAACATAATTACTGACTTTCTGACCTCTTAATGTGTCCCTAAGTCTCAGATCAGGGCGCACAGAGTAAGGATATAAATCATCAGCCAGTATTCTCTGGGTATAAATCTTGTTTGAACCCGGATCATTCTTGTCGTCCAGTGTTTGGTGAACCCAATCCGGTGCAGGTTTATCAAGGTCAATGATTTCTTCTGGCGTTACTCCTGCATTTCCCATTGTACGTGAAATTGAAAGATGATTGGTTTCCCATGCTTCTTTACCATAAGGGAACTGAGGAGAACCTTCAATTAAATAGTACGTTGTGTTATCCTTATTTTGAGGAATAATATCTCCAAGCAAAGTAATGGTACTTCCATGAGGAATAACTCCGCTTCGGGAGATAGAGTAGTCCGGAATAAAATAAGGACCATCAAGCCCTGCTCCCGGCTTTATTTCCTGGGCCGGAATAATTTCATAATAAAGCTGTCCCGGTTGCAGCTGGCTTTGAAGAATATATTGGGGGTTGGCATCTTCGTCCGGTGTTATCCTTAGTAAAGGCTCATCCCTGTACTCGCCGGTATATCCATATTTGGCATCTTCTGTTGAAACGGCATGAATACCACGGTCTCTTTCAATAGATTCTTTCGTTGCTGCATGATTATAGACATCACTCAGCCATAGGTACATTCCGTTTTCTTCGTGGATGGGGGTATATTTCAGACCATCCTGTCCTGGTATAGCATTAACACTTTTAATGCTTTGTTCGTATTTAACTGCTCCGCAGAAAAGTTCACTGGCACCTCCACGGTTACGTACTCCTCCCGGAACGATGGAAAATGTCAGTTTCTCAATATATTCTTCACTGTCAAAAGCGAATTTTCCGGGTATTGTTCCTGAATTGGTTCCGGGGGAAGGCATAATGGTGGTATGTATTCCGCTTGCTAATGATGGTTTTGGAATATCTTTATTGTAATTGACATTATAGCTTACCCAGGTACCATCCAGTGCAGCCAGAACTCCATAATTTACATTATTTTCAATGGCCTGCAGATTGTCTTCTCTGAATGGTCTTACCGGATCATCAATAAGAAGTTTTGAATATCCATCCATTATTTCAGCCAGATTAATTTCATTCTGACCAGACATTTTGCGGAATAACTGTTCGCCTCCCGCTTCGGGACTTTCTTTTTTTCTTTTAAGCATGATATATCGTTTTTATGATTATAGATTGATGTATTCGAAAGTTGGCCCGGCATTAGTCTGCGCATCTAATGGTTGTTTCATCAGATTAACAGCCTGTTCTTTCAAAGCATACATGTACATAATAGATTTCTCCAGTTCTCTCTGATTTCCTTCTACGGCACTTTGTATGGCATCTAATAGACGTCGGTAAGTTTTATTAAACTCCACACCCTGGGCGTGTAATTCTTTGTTTCTGATATAATCTTCCAGTTTAGGATTAGGTTTCATAGGATAGGCTTCGTTCCAGTCTACCGGAAGATCTTTTCCTGTAGGTGGCGTTGTTACAGGCATCATCCCGTTTTCATCCATGAAAGGCTCATAGTTTCCTCCCAGATAGAAATGCTCATGGAAAACTTCTTTAAATCTGAAATAATGTGCCAGTTCAACCCCTTCTTCAAACTGAGATGGATCTACATCAAAAATAGAATCATCAGCACCTTCACCCTGGCCCTTAATTTCCTGGAAAACAGCAATGACTCCGGCTAAAGCTTCTACAGAATGTAATTTTCCGCCACTTCCATAATATTGCTCTGGACGGATCTGTTTTGCCGGGTTTCCGGTGAAAATTCCTCCGGTATTTAATTCCTCAAAATTTGTTGGAAATTTTCCATGCTCTTTGTAATAAGCAATGATTTGGAAAATAACTATATAGAAGAATAAGACATCATAATATTCACCAATGGTGTGTACATTTTCCATGATGAAACCTTTCATATTTTCAAGAGTCCAGAAGTTGTTTTCCTGTAATGCTGCCCTTTGAGAATATAATGCGGAAGAATCGGTTTCGTAATCATATTTGGGAGCTTTTACCAAAGGCTGGCTTGGACTTTCAATTGCAATAAATGTAGCAATACTGTTGCTTGAAAATGTTTCAAGCCCTACGTAGAAATCCACATTCATTGGTAATTTCATCGGATAGGTAGGGTAGTTCTCCTGTTTGTTTACAGAAGGCTGGATATCAATTGCATTCAGAACGTTACAAACCATAATCAGGTGAAGCATTTCTTCTACAGCAACACTTCTGATAATTTGTGAAGCCAGAGCGTTAGTTCCATCCTTGATTGAGTATAAAGCCGTAAGGTAAGGAGGAATGGTAGAATGTTCAATAAGAATGGCCGTTTGCAATAGGTCTTGTAAAACCGGTTTGTAATCAATTTCCGTTATCTCGTTTTTAAATTCCGGAGCTAATGCACCGAACTGAGCTTCCAGATAGGCATTAAAATCTTCAATCTGATCATTCAATAAAAGATTAGTCAGTGTTTTGCTTTGATGTTTTAATCCCTCTATCCAGTCTTCTTTGCTCAATGTTGAATCAAATAATAAAGAAGGTAATGAAATGGCTTCTGTAACTACGGCGCTTCTTGCGGCCATTCTTCCTGCTGCTAATAAGGTTTCCTGTGGCTGTGCTGTTTTATTGATAAGTCTTTGTCTCATGTTGTTATTTTTTAAGTAGAATTTCAAGATCAGCAAGGATAGATTCCACCGAACGGATCGTGAATGCTGATAATGTTAAAGTAGGGTTTGAAGTTCCCAGCGTAGTCATATTTCCTGCTCCTACGACGTATAAATTCGGATGATCCCAGGTTTTACAATAGCTGTTGGTTACAGAATCTTCAGCTTTAGAACCCATTCTGTGAGTTCCTACGATATGACCCGCTCCGTTGTAAGAATATCTTTTCTTATTGTATATCACAGAGTTTTTGTCTTTCTCTGTATATTTTGTGAAATCCTTAATGTTTAATTTTTTAAACATTTGATCCGAAGCATCTTTTGCCTGCTCCATAGCTTTCATTTCGTACTCTGTCAGTTCATAATGAATAACAGGACGTGGAATTCCAAGTACATCCAGATATTGATCGTTAATGGTAACCCTGTTATTGGGATTAGGCAACTGTTCTATTTCAAAATGGAATAAAACCTGTTTTGAAAGCCTGTTGGTAAGTTCTTTTCTTAATTCTGCACCGAAAAGACCTTTGCCGATAAATTCTCCGACATCGGATCCCGGAGAAAATGCCGGCCATCCCCATCCCCAATTGTCAAGCGGAGAAATCCATGCTGAAAATTCACTTCTGAAATCCCCGTCACGGAATGACGAAATGTTTGTGGTAGAACCGGGACCTCTGTAAGGATAAACAGGTTCAGGGAAAAGTCCCCATGTCAGCATTACCATATGATCCATAAGGTTTCTTCCTACCTGGTCACTGCTGTTAGCGGCCGTCTTTACAACGTTGTTAACGGTATATTTGGAGTTCAGTAGGATTTTTGGATTTTCAAAAGCGTTAGCAGCCAAAATTACAATAGCATCTGAGGTATCAACGGATTCTTCAATAAAATCTGTTTTCTCTTTTGAAGTATATTTTCTTAAATGAACCTTGGAGATTTTATCTTTATCATTTGGGTCAATGCTTAGCCTGTAAACCACACTCTGTGCCTGAATCTGCATGTATGGATTGCGCTTAAGATTTTCATTATCATTAAGTTTATACAAAGCTTTTTTTAATGTTTTTAAAGCATTGTATTTCGCCTGAACAGGACAGATCGGAACACAGGAAGCGTTTCCTTCACAGCGTTCTCCCATATAAGGATTCCACACAGAGCCAAGGGCTTTGTATTCTTCTTTTTCAGAGCTGTCTAATATCAGTTGATATCCTGAATCTTTCGGTTCAGCTTTGATGATCTTTGTTTTTCCGTATTTTGGATTTGGAATGGAGTTTCTTCCCTGTGGAGATGGTACCATCATTAAAGGAATCTCTCCGGAGCTTAGTTTCACGCTGGTGCCTTTAAGTCCCTCAATAATCTTATGATCCATATAACTCTGAGGAATTTCTTCCATCGGGAAGACATAGTTTCCATAATACTCTTCCATATTCTCATCAATAGGATATTCTTGTCTGGAAACATCCCCGGAAACTCCGATTTCAAATTCCGCCATCTCATAGTAGGGTCTTAATTCTTCATAGCTTATCGGCCAGTTGACAGGAGTTTTTTCATCAGAATCCGGCTTTGGAATAGTAATGCCGTATTTTTCAGTAAGCCTGAAATCGTTGGGAAGCATTCTTGGAGTCGTTCCCAGCCAGTGAAGCGTAGTTCCGCCTCCTACTCTTATCGCATCACTTGCGAATGGCATCGGCCCAAATTGTACCAGATAGCCTTTTTTATCGGGATACGGCTGAACAATATGTTCCATATCGAGAACATTTGGAGAAGGAGCTTGCTTTAAATTTGGATAAGGAGAATTGGGAACTTTGGCTTCCTCTTTGTAAAAAGTACGGATATATTCATTATAAGTGGTCATTGAGGATACGGAATCCAGTTCAATACCTGCTTCCAGCCCCGCTTCATACATGAGTATTGATATTTCTTTGACATTATCCGATTTTCCGGCATCTGCACGATGGATCATTTTTCCTTTGGTTACGTCAAATACATGATCGGACAATAGCTTTGCGATCAATGATCCCGCGATCCCCGTTCCTACGATGATCACATCTTTTTTGTTATTAGTCTGGCTCATGAGTGGGTGTTTACGGGTTTAATATTCCATGATTTATATCCTGGCTGTTTGGCTCCCGGAGGATGGGAGTGCATCAGATTCCAGACAAGACCTTCCTTATAAGAAAGATCATTGATATAGGCCCCTTCCCAGGTTCCCAGATACCACATGGTAATTACTTTTCCGGAAATGTCATTCATTCCCGGGTTGCTGATAATTTCAGATTGAATGGCTTTTTTTAATCCCTCTTCACCGGAAGAATTTTCAAGAATATTTTTAGAAACGGTAAGGAATTCCACGAAAGTTGCTGCTTCCAGACTTTTTAAAACATAGGTATAATAAGTTTCTGCAAGCCCTGTTGACTGAAGTTCGTTCACCGTAAACCCGGTAAGCGCTTCCGAGATAGACATAAACACGTCGAAATAATAATCGTCGACGTTGAGAATTTTGTTAATAATATTCATTTCGTAAAAAATTTGGGTTAGATATCTTCAACTCCTTTTATCAGGAGATGATCAAGCCTATTGATCTACAGCTGCTGATTTTTCAGATACCACCTCTTTTTCCGAAATGATTGAATGTATTTCAAGCGATCCATAGTTATCAATTTTGTTTATCCGAAATTAATCAGATCCCATCAGATACGATTCAGTATTTCTACGTAATTTGTTTTTATTTAGTTTTAATTTTTTGTAACAAAACCTTTACGTAAAGTAGTTTCAAGAGGTTTTGTTTTCACTTGGTTTAGAATTACTTTAAATAATGCGGCAGTGAATATAGAACTGGATTTTAATATCGGGAAATTAATATCCTTAAAAATAATAATAAATGGATGTTTTAAAATTATTTATATTTACTAATAAAAAGATAGTAGTTACTAAAAGGTTAGTAATAACATTTAGGTTAGTAATTAGTGAAAACAAAGACAATGGAAGAAGAAAAAATAGTGTATTCAAGGCCGCAATGCAGTACCCATCTGTCTGCTACAGAGGATGCTTTGTATGTCTTGGGAGGCAGATGGACCATCCGGGTAATGATTGCTATTCTGGGCGGGCATACACGCTTTAATGAACTGCAGAGAACCATCAGCGGAATTTCAGCAAGAGTATTATCCAGTGAATTGAAAAAGCTGGAGGTTAATCATTTGGTAGAAAGAACCGTTATTGCAGATCAGAAACCGGTTCTGGTAGAATATGTTCCCACGGAATATAGCGAGTCACTGAAAGATGTTATTGCAGCACTGGCAGATTGGGGAGCAAAGCATAAAAAGAAAATTACAGTCTGATATCAGGTCAGAAGAGTAGTGTTGACGTTAGAAAATACTGTTTGTTGGTATTTGATAAGTTACAGCATTGCTTACACTTTAAATATTTTTACTCAAATTAATAATAAGAAAATGGTCATAAGCGAAGAATTATTATTTTCCCACGGAGCCACTCTGGAAAGTTATGAGGCAGGAGATGCCATTTTTCAGGAAGGTGTAGCAGCAAAATATTATTTCCAGATCAGACAAGGTACAGTAAAACTGAATACGTTTTTGGAAGACGGAAAAGAATTTGTTCATGGACTTCCTTTTGATGGACATTGCATTGGTGAAAGCTATTTGTTTACCGATCATCATTATGCCATCAATGCTATTGCGGTTACCAGCTGTGAAATTATCAGAATTTCCGGAACCAAACTTCTCGAAATACTACTGGTAAATCCTGAATTACTACTTGAAATTAATAAATATATAGCGGACAGAATGCATTTCAGGTATATGATTTCCAGCTTTCTGGCAATTTCGGATCCTATTATAAAACTCATGAAGCTTTTTGATCATATTAAAAAATATTTCGGATTTGAAGAAGCCTATTCATTTCTGATTCCCTACACCAGGCAGCAAATAGCAACCTTAACCGGTCTTCGGGTGGAGACAGTGATCCGGTATGTCAAGAAAATGGAAGAGCAGAAAATGGTTAAAATTGAAAGCACAAAAATTTATTATTAGTTTTCGGTAATTTATTTTCAGTTTTCTGATTATTTTAAAATTAAAACAGGCTGGAAGGTATTTTGGTAAATTCCCTCGGAGATACTTCTGCTTGCCAGATAATACAAAAAGCTGTGTTTACCGGGAAGCGCAATAATAAGATCTGATTTGTCAGATGCCGCAAAGTTTAAGATACCTTGTATAATATTTTCATCATGAGAATAATGGATACTGCTTGGAATTTCCGTTAGATGTTCACGTATATAATCTTCCAGTTCTTTTTTCTGGTTCTTATCCTCTTTTTCGGAGGTATTGATATTTAAAAATGAAAGACGAACATCTTGTTTATGAATAACAGATTTGTGATGGAACAGTCTTTCTAATCTTTTAATACCCTTAATATCACAGGGAATAAATATATTCTTAATAGGCGAATAATGGTAACTGTTAGGAACAATTAATGTTTTCACAGGACTTGTTCTGGCAATACTGATAATATTCTCAGAAACAAAACTCTCAGTGAAAGAAGTCTGATCATCACTTCCCAGAATAATCAGGTCTACAGAAGGCTGGTTTTTTAAAAGCTCATTGATACTCCTTGTCAGTGTCCAATCACTCAATACCCTGGAAACCTTTATTTCAGTTGATTTTTCAGCGATGATATCCGCTAGCTGATCAAATAACAATTCAGTCCTTTGCAACAGGTTGTTCACACTTTCTTCATTCACAAATGAATGCCCTTCTGCGATGTGCAGATAATCAAACTCAGATTCTCCCGCTGTTTTGAGAAGGATAATATTTTGATATTCGTAGGTTTTTGCCCAGTCTGCGGCAACGCTTACTGCATTTTGCGTAGTTGATGTAAAATCAACAGGTACAAGGATTGTTCTCATTTTGTATCATCTTTTAATGCTTATTCTTCCAGGTTAGCTGTCATTTTTTTTACCAAAAGGAGTGCTTTGGTGACCTCTGCCTCGTCAATACCGTCAACAGCTTTTTTATAAAGATTCAATGCCCATGGATAAACTGTTTCTACAATCTGTTTACCCTTAGGAGTCAAAAAGATCTGTTTATTTCTCCTGTCATTCTTATCAGCTGTTCTTTCCACCAAATCTCTTTTTACAAGACTGTTGATGAGATACGTAATGCTTGATTTGTCTTTACTCACTTTATTTCCTATTTCCTGTTGATTGATTCCGTCATTTCGTGAAAGCAATCCCAGAATTTCGATCAGTTCAAAAGAAAGATCCGGATCATATTCATTAATACTGTTCCGGATTTTCTGCCGGAGACGGCTTTTCATTTCGCTCATTGCCAGACCAAGTTCCAGAGCCAGTTCTGATATGTTATTCTGTTTTGCAGACATTATATTTTGATAATAATGATTTAATAGGATAAGTTTTATCTTAACAGGTCTTGTAGTAAACTTATCCTATCAAATATACGGAAAATTAGTTTTAATTAAAACTAATTGAGGATGAAATATTCTGTCAAAAAGATAAAACAGTCAATTAAATCTATAGAAATCAGCATTGTAGGATGATGATGGAATGGAATAAGAAAAGGCATTGATGAATGGGTAAAACAGAAATAAAAAAAGCAGAGATTAATTCCCTGCTTTTTCTTTTTTTACAGCCTGATTCATAATAAGGATAATTCCCAAAAGAAAACATGCAATGATCAGATATCGCCAGGACAGCCCCATTTGATCAGTTACAGTGCCACTTACAGAAATGATAAAACTGGTTACCGAAGTGATCACATATACCAATCCACCCATTAAACCTCCGGCTGTTCCTGCATTTTTAGGAAAGTAAAGCATACTTGTCGTAAAAAAAGAGGTAAATAAAATTCCGGAACAGATATGAATGAAAAAGGCAAAAGGAATCATAATGAAAAGGCTTTCTGCAAAATAGCTGGTGGTGATCAACGCTGCAATCAGAATCAGCTGTAAAAGTATAGGCTGTAGAATTCTTGGTTTAAAATCCAAAGTCAGTCTGCGTTTTCCTATAAATCCTCCAATCATCCATGAGAATCCTAAGATCAGGGTACAGTAGCCAATCACTACCGGAGTAAAATGAAAAGTGTTTTCAATGATAAATGGTCCGGTAATATTGAATAACATTACGATAGAGTAGCTCAGTCCTAAAATGAAAATCCCCAACATGAAAATCCTGTTTTTCAACATCATTTTGTAAAGACTTATATTTTCTGAAAGATCCAGCTTCTTTTTCTGGGGAAGACTCTCTTCACTAAAAAACCACTCAAAAAGAAACAGAAATCCTGCATAAGCGGCCAAAAAATAAAAATTCGCATGCCAGTTAAAGATTTTCTCAAGATATCCTCCAAGGAAAGGAGCCAGAATAGGACCGCAGGACCATACAATGGTGAAGTAGCTCAGATAATGCTTTACCCTTTCCGCATCATAAATATCCACAAAGATAGCACGCGTAGCCACAACAAGTACTGAAACTGCAGCTCCCTGAAGAATACGAAGCAGACAGATCAGTAAAATACTGTTGGTCATTGTAATTAAAATACTGGTAAGTATTAAAAGGAATAAGGCTATCAGTTTGGGACGGTAGCGGCCAATGCTGTCAAGAATTCCCCCTACAAATAATTGGGAAATCCCGTAGCTCAGCAGATATGATGTCAGTGTAATCTGAATATCTTTTTCCGAAACCATCATCTCTTTTGCCATAGAAGGGAACGATGGTAAATAAATATCCGTGACAAAACCGGAAAGCGGGATAGACACGAAAGCCATAATGGTAATTAATCTGATTCGTTGTTCAGATGCTTCTCTCAACATATTCATTCATTTTTTACACTGCAAAAATAAGTCAGGAAATATAAAAATGAATTTTAAAAGACAAAGTAAAAATTGCAAAAATCAAATATTATGACAGGTTCTTAAATTTTAAGGGTGAAGTCCGTGCATGCTTTTTAAAGAAATTATTAAAATGGGCAGGCTGATCAAACCCCAGAGTATAACCTATCTGGGCAATATCCCAATTGGTATATTTCAGCAGGTTTTTAGACTCTTCAAACATCTTTTCTTTAATGATCTGTGTGGTTGTAAGGTTGGTTACAGATTTCACGGAAGAGTTCAGATGATTGACATGTACGTTCAGATGTGCGGCAAAATCAGAAGGTGTTTTTAAGGCCAGCGGATAAGCAGGAGAGTCCAGAGGAAACTGTTTGTTGAGCAATTCATCGAATAATTTATACAGACGTACATTGGCGGGAAGCTCATTAGGATTGATATCTTCCATACGGTTTTCCAGTGCCAGATGCATTACAGAGGCAAGATTGCTTTTGATACTGCTGCAACGGAAAGGATACGTAGAATTATTCATTCTGTAGATCTGATCAAAATACAAAGTGGCCAGCTGGGTCTGTTCTTCATTGAGAAAAACAACAGGTTTGCTCCATTCTTTGAACATGGAAGTTTTTTTAAACAGATTAAATTCTGAATTTCCATTAAAAAACTCCTGGTTGAACAAACAGAAATACCCTTCCTGAAAATCACTTTCGCACTCCCATGAATAAGGAATGCTTGGAGAAGGGAAGAATAAAGCTGGACCGTCTATAAACAACTGATGTGCGCCATAATGAATAGTCCCTTTTCCAATGATAAAGCTTATTTTATAATAATCACGACGGTTGTAAGGACTTTTAAAACTGCAGTATCTCCGCATGGAAATATTAAAATGGGATTTTCCGGTTTCAAAATCCTCAGAATCAAATATTTTGATCTGATCTTTACGGATGCGTCTGTAATAATCTTCTATCGTTTCCAGCTGATCACTCATAAGTAGAAATTATAAAAATCAAAGATAGGTAAAGTATTATTCATTCAAAATAATTTTAAATGAGATAATAGAAATTAGAATTATAGTCTTCCTCAATAGTTGCAAAACTAAAAAATGATATACCCTATTATATATGCAAATATCTAGAACATCTATGGTTAAAAAGTGGCTGGATTAACCTTTATTAATCTCCAGTTCCAAAATAATGAGACGGCAGTTGAAAAGGTCCGGTTTTTACATTCTTTTTGTAATGCATAAAGAGAAGAATCAATAATAGGTATAAGATCAGAAATTCCCTCTTCAGAACCTACTGTAAATTTTGAAATGATATCCACGGGATCTTTTTTATTTAAAATTATAAGGATTAATCCATTCAAAAAGGATACAGTTGGTGAAAATGCCACTGGCACAGAAATTATTTGTTTAAAATATCCTGTATCATTAAATTTTTAGTATAAAATACTGATAGAAATAGAATAGAGCTGCAATTTTAAAGCGCTAAGAGTTATAAAGTTATTAAGAAGAATTGTATAAAATCAAGTGATGTATATAAGAATATTGTAATGCAGAATTATCATAATTTTTATCGATTGATGTTGATTTTTAATGACTTACTTAGAACTGAACTCATGCATTGTATGAAATCCGATTACACGGCTTGTATTCTATAATAATTTGATTTTATTTTAAAAATTAAATTGAATTTGAAAAAGACAAAAAAAAATTATTTAATCCACTATTTTTTTTCGACACAATTAGGCTGGAATCACCATAAAACCTATATTTGCACCCTAAATTTTTAAATAAATGAAAGAACTAATTGAAAAAATCAACGTAGAATTTGAAGCGTTCACAACTGAGGCAAACCAACAAGCGGAAAAAGGAAACAAGGCAGCTGGTACAAGAGCTCGTAAAGCAGCTTTAGAACTTAGCAAACTGTTCAAAGAATTCAGAAAAGTTTCTGTAGAAGAAGCTAAGAAATAATTCACCATTAACCGGCTTTTGAAGCCGGTTTTTTTATGGACTGAATTCAATAGAGTTTTATTTGAAATCAGATATTCCCACAGAAAACGGATTACCATTTCAAAAGATCAAAAGGACTGTTGTATTGATGTTTTTTTTTATATTGTAGTTATTGATGAATTTTTATCATTTGTTTTTAATGAAAATATTGATAATATGATTTAAAAGTCTCTTTTCTCACTTAATTTTTCACTATCTCCTCAATTTCTTTTATCTTTAAACCAATCAATATATATTATGAGGATAAATAGATTTTTGGCAGTGCCTGCAGTAGTGCTGGCTGCTCAGTTTTCATGGGCTCAGGTAAAGGTTGACCCAAAAGAAAGGCTTAGCCCTGTCGTAAAAAGTTTTGTAGATGAAGTTAATCATAATTCTCAGCTGGAAAAGCTGGCATCTGAACTGTTGGATGGGATAGGTCCCCGCCTTGTAGGAACTCCTGAAATGCTTGCAGCAAACGAATGGAGTGCCAATAAGCTTCGCTCCTGGGGAGTAGATGCCAATCTTCAGCAATTCGGAACATGGAAAGGATGGCAGAGAGGAACTACTCATGTTGATATGACATATCCGCGCATAAAATCCCTTTCTGCAACACAGCTGGCCTGGAGTCCGGCTACAAAAAAAGCGATTGAGGCAGAAGTGATTATTCTTCCGAAAGTATCTTCTAAAGCTGAATTTGATCAATGGCTGCCATCGGTGAAAGGAAAAATTGTGCTGATGGCACAATACCAGAAAATCGGACGTTCTGATGAGCAGATCAAAGAATTTGCAACGCCAGAATTGTATGAAAAGCTTAAAGCTGAAAAAGATCAGGCTGCCAAAGATTTTGCAGCATATATAAAGAATATCGGGTATGATAATAACACGCTTCCCGAAGCATTGGAAAAAGCAGGGGCGGCAGGTATTGCCATTTCAAACTGGACTGGTATTATGGGAGCTAACAGAATATTTGGTGCGAAAACAACCAGAATTCCAATGATCGACATCGATTTGGAAGACTATGGAATGCTTTATAGAATGGCAGAAAATGGAACTCAGCCTAAAATTAAAATTGATGCTCAGTCAAAAGTACTTCCTGAGGCTAAAAGTTTCAATACAATTGGAATGATCAAAGGAAAAGAAAAGCCTGATGAATATGTGATTCTTTCCGCTCACCTTGACTCATGGGACGGAGCTCAGGGAGCTACAGATAACGGAACAGGAACGATCACTATGATGGAAGCCATGAGAATTCTGAAGAAATATTATCCTGATAACAAGAGAACAATTGTAATCGGACTTTGGGGAAGTGAGGAACAGGGACTCAATGGTTCGAGAGGTTTTGTGGCAGATAACCCTCAGATTATTAAAGGAGTGCAGGCTGCTTTTAATCAGGATAACGGAACAGGACGTGTTGTCAACATCAGCGGACAAGGATTTGTAAAAGCTTATGACTATGTAGGAAGATGGCTGGATGGGGTTCCAAAAGCGGTAAGAAGCCATATTAAAACTGATTTTCCAGGAATGCCTGGAGGTGGTGGCTCTGATCATGCTTCTTTCGTGGCAGCAGGAGTACCCGGAATATCTTTAGGTTCTCTGAACTGGGGCTATTTTGGATATACATGGCATACAACGAAAGATACTTATGACAAAATCGTTTTTGATGAGGTGAAAAATAATGTGATTTTAACCGCAGCATTAGCTTATATGGCATCCGAAGATCCTGAATTCAGCAACAGAGAAAAAAGAGTAATGCCTCAGGATGAAAAAGGAGAGACTGTAAAATGGCCTGAACTAAAAGAGCCCAGAAGAAGCTCTAAGGACTATAAATAGTTTTCTTGATTCGAAACAATAGAAGAACAGATGTGATATTCTGATATCTTATTTTTTGCCGTTATTGGCTAAACCAATTATTTATTAATTAAATAATATATGTTTAGCCAATAACGGCATTTTTAATTATGAATTTTCTAAGAATTAGAATGTTTCTCCTCCTCTGAAACTAAATAGGAAAGAGATAAAACTCTGTTATCCTGCATGTGAATTGATTAAACACTGAATAAACTTTTCCATTTTGCTACGGTATTACGGCTCAGCTTAAAATGTAAAGCAAGCCTTGTATTATTAAGGCAATTCTTTTTTTGATACTCGAGAATTTTGCAGATCGTTTCTTTATTGTAAGAACGATGAGACTGATTGACCTTAATGTTCTGGTTATAATTAAATATGATTCCATTAATTTCTATCACATCAAACGCTGACAGGTTTTTCTTGGCCAAAATCCTTGCACATTCATGCTTCTTTTCCGGATGTTTCAGATCGACAATATCACTGTAAATTTTTTTATAATCAGGTGTCATTGAGGGAGATTTTTTGTGATGATCCATTTGTAATATAATTGTAATATAATGATGTAGATTTTATCAGTTTATAGTTCTTTTTTAATGAACTGTATTTGAATGAAAATAAATACCAGAGTTTGTAAATTAATTCAGGAACGTTTCTCAACCGATCATAAGAATGCTTTCAATGCCTGAAGATAATAAACTAAACTGCCTTTGAACTTTACAACAGCTGTATCCTTTAATACCACTTACGGCTCTAGTACTTGACTTGGTCTTAATATCAACTAAACGATTGACTAGCTAATAAAAAGTATGTAGTTTGTGTTTTCATGTAAAAGTATATTTTCTATTCTATATACTCCAATGTTTTGGATACATCATGTATACAGCTTTTGTTGAATGGTAAAAAATACAGAAATCTGTTACCCGTATGGGTTAATTAGCTCCCAAAAGGCAAAACAGAGTTATTTACTTGAAAATACGTGTGTTTCATTGTGCTGTACATTTGATGTATATGTTATTGGGTGGATCGCAATGCTTATTTTTTCTTTAAAATCATCTCTGATGATTGGGCGGAGAATAATAAATCAGGGTAGGTGTAATCATTTCTTTGGAATAGATATCTTCCCAACTTGGAATTAACATCTCATTTCCTATAAAAAAGGCCAAAATAGCGGATTATAGTGTTCCATAGTTTTATTTTAGCTTCTAACTAAAAATACTCTATTTTTCACATATTTATTGAATATTATTTTAAAATAGAGTATTGCACAATAAAACTAATTATAACCATACAAAATATAAATTGATACCTCATCTATTTTTATCTGTATATTTTGCTATCCATTTATAGAGTGTAGTTTTTGGGATTTTATAATCATTTATTATTTCTAGCTTCGTTTTTTTTCCGGTTTCAATTTGTTCCAGGATAAATTCTATGATTTCCTTAGTGTAGATATTTTTCCTAAACTCGGGCAAGGAAGATCTTTTTTTATGAGAAGTATTAGCGGAAATATCCTTTTTCGGAGGAGAAAAGAGTATGAGGTGCTGTGAGTAGGCTCGGAAAAAATCATATTCTAACAGTTTGCTCCACCTCAATAATTTGTCCGTTGTAAGATCTTCTTCAAGGAACATTTGTTCAATTTCAGATTCGGTACATTTCATAAAATTACATACTCTCTGCATGTCTAATGCTTCTTCCTGAAACTTAGCTTTAATAGTACTACCAATATGTATTTTTTTAAAGTTCAAAATAAAAAGTATTATATGATTAAAATTTATTCTCGCAAAAAAAAGTAAAGTCTTGAGACTTATTTTCGTTTGGTTGATGACAAAAAAGCGTCTGAATTATAGTGAATGTTTTCACTACAT
Organism: Chryseobacterium sp. CBTAP 102; assembly: GCF_003201365.1. Lineage (NCBI taxonomy): Bacteria > Pseudomonadati > Bacteroidota > Flavobacteriia > Flavobacteriales > Weeksellaceae > Chryseobacterium > Chryseobacterium sp. CBTAP 102. Next base: position 685,249 of record NZ_QICX01000001.1, on the reverse strand, counting down.
AGCAAACAGATGATATTAATTCCTATTTGAGAAGAAATAATAACAAATAAAATTTTTTATCATTTTTGTTCAAATTTAGCACTGATTATTTTCTTCTACTAAAATCGTCATACAACATAAGTACATCACTTTATATCATACATGTAGGATCAAAAAAAATCCCGAAAAACGGGAGCCGCAAGTTTGATCACTAGTATAGATCCCTATAAAATCAAAAATGAAAACTGATTTTGTTATTAAAATATTAAAGGAATTTACTTTGTGGTAAGAGGTAAAGCTTAGTTAAAATCTCAATCCAATGACGTGCTTTTGTTTTAATATAGCAAATGAGTCAATAAACTTTATTAATTTGAATTTATATCTAATATTACAACCAGGTAAAATTATTTATACATCAAAAGTACATCATTGATTTTTAAATTTAATAACAGGACATCTGTGTAATGAAAATTTTTTTTGATTGAGAAACATTAGGTTTGTTAGGGTTCTATAGTACTTCAATGAATTTATTCCATATAAATGAAATTCTGTGATTTTTTAATCTGTTATTGTTTTGGAAATATTATTGGTGATGTTTTAATTGATTAATTGATTATTGTATTGTGTTTTCAGTGATAATGCTTTTTGGTTTAATTGGAATTAATGAAAATTTTCAATTATATCGGTGTTTTTTTATAATTTTATGGAAACAGAATTGTAATGTGTAGTTGGTTTGAAAAATTTATTATACATATCCTGTTAAGTTGTTTTTAAGTATTGATGTCACTTTTTGTCACTTTAGAAACTTATTATAAAATTTACTATGCAAACACTAAAGCTTAATCAATTTTCGAAAATATTGCTAAGCATCCTAATATGCCTGATATACCTGCCATTTTCTAATTTACTCTATTCTCAGACATATACTCCTCAATATATAGACAGTATGCTGATAAAAGTTAATGAGGATTTAAGGGTAAGCGGTAGAAAGAAAGAATTGATTAACCTTAATAATAAATTTTGCAATATCAGTAAAAAGCAGGATTATGTAAAAGGAGAAGTACTTTCATATATTAATTTGGGTAATATTTATGCTACCGTTGGAATGTATGAGAAAGCATTCCAATATCTGAATATTGCTGAAGAAAATCTCGAAGGAGTTGATGATTATTATCTGCATACAAAATTATATCAGGAGTACGGTCAGGCCAATTATGTGATAGGTCTTTATAAAAAAGCAATTAAGTATAATTCAAAATCAATTTATTATGGTAAACAAATAAAGAATAAGCGCGATCGAGAAATTTTATCAGTGGTTTATGCAAACAGGGCTGACTTTTTAAGAGAAACCAATTCAATTGATTCTTCGTTAATCTATTTACATAAAGCTTCAGAGATAAAACCTACGCCGGTGATCAATTCCACGATTGCTAATCACTATCTGCTTTTTGCTAAAAATGAGGATTCGGCACAAATGTATTTTAACAGAGCGTTTTCTCTTTTAAAACAAAGAGAGTACTGGGATCCTCAGAGAGCTCTTACTTATTTCTATTATGGGAATTTCTTATTTGAAAAACAGGATTATACTTCGGCATTAGACTATTATATTAAATCAGTAGAAATACTCAAAAAAACCCAAAGAATTTATCAGGTTCCCGTATTATACCAAGCTATTGCTAAGACCTATAAAGAATTAAACAACAGCTCAAAAGAAAAGTATTATCTGGAGAAATATACTAAATTAAATGATAGTCTGGAAAAGGTGTGGGATGAATCAATAAATACTTCTGTTGATAAGATGACTCAGGAAAAGGAGAAAGATGATATAGAAAAACAGCATTCCATCATTATATACAATGTAATCGTTTTTGCATTATTAGGTACTCTTGTAATTGTCTATTTTTTCTATCGTAAAAGAATTGCCAAAAAACACAGAATAATAGAGGAGAAAGAATTAGAGACAGAATTCTTAATAAAAAAAATGTCTGCTAATGATGAAAGGCTGATGTCCTTAGCCAAGAAAAATGATCCTTTATTTTTTAATGAATATCAAAGTTTTTATCCTGAGTTCGTTGAAAGGCTTTTTGAAATTAATTCAAATCTATCAATAAACGAACTTTCTTTTTGTGCCATGATACAATTGGGTTTATCTTCTAAAGAAATCGCTCAATATAGTTTTATGCAGCACAGATCGGTACAAACAAAGAAAAACAGATTACGGAAAAAATTAAATATTCCATCCGATGTGGATATTTACTTTTTTTTACAAGGTCTGAATTCCAAATAATATTTTGGAGATTTTGACAGGACTTTTAGACGAGACAGTTGTTTGAAAATAAAAAGCTTCCTTAAAGAGAAGCTTTTTATTTTGTAATGTCAGAAATTTGAAATTTCAGCTCTGAAAAGTTAGTAATTGTTAGTTCATACAAGGGTTTAGTGAGCTTTCCAAAACCATATTTACAGAAAATGAATGGCAGTCCATTGGAATTAGCTGAATCATAATCGGTTTGAGTATCACCAATGTATACTGAGTTTTCAGTGGATAATTGATTTCTTTCCATGAGAAGCCGTATGTTTTCAGATTTATTTTTTTGGGTTCGTCCGTGAGACTCAAAATCAACAAACAGATCATTGAATTGATAATACTCTAAAAATGATTCAATATAACCATCCTGACAGTTGCTTACGATGAAAAGGGAACAGGTGCTGGACAGACTCTTTAAAGTTTCTTCCACACCATCATATAAGATTCCGCCTTCCAGGTGAAGTGTTTTATTTTCTTCTGCTACAATTTCAGAAAGGATTTTCCTGGCTTGCAGATCCGAAATACCGGGAATAATATCTTTTACAATATCATGCGCTAATAATCCCATATACTGATTCATATCTTCGGGTTTCAGGGCTTTTTTGATCAGCTGATGTTTACCCAATATTTCATTCCATATTTTGATGATCGTAGCTCTGGAATCCCATAATGTTCCATCCAGATCGAAGATTAGATTCTTGGTTTTCAAAATGATAGTTGATTGGATTAATGTAAGTATATAAAGGTTAAAAACTATAAAATCATGCTCAGTTGTACTCTTTTTCTTGCTTCATCCACTTCTGTAACCTTTACGCGAACATGCTGATGAAGTTTTACCACTTCATTGACATCGGATACAAAACCGTCTTTTAGCTGGGAAATATGAACCAGTCCGCTTTCTTTGATTCCAAGATCTACAAAGCACCCAAAAGCGGTAATATTATTGACAATTCCCGGAAGGATCATTCCTGCTTTTAGATCTTTGATGCTTTTAACATTCGGATCGAACTCAAATACTTTTGCTGCCTTTCTTGGGTCCAGTCCCGGCTTCTCAAGTTCTTTTAAAATATCTTTAATTCCTAAAATTCCGATTTCGCCTGTAATGTAGTTTTCTGGTTTTACCAAGGCTATTTTTTCTTTGTTGGCTATCAGTTCATTGGTTTTAATACCTAAATCTTTTGCCATTTTCTCAACCACTCCATAAGCCTCGGGGTGTACAGCAGAGTTGTCCAACGGGTTTTGGGCATTAGATATTCTTACAAAAGCAGCGGCTTGCTGAAAGGCTTTTTCTCCAAGTCTTGGAACTTTTTTAAGCTGTTTTCTGTCTTCAAATGCGCCGTTTTCAGTACGGTAATTCACAATGTTCTCTGCCATTTTCTCTCCGATTCCTGAAACATAGCTTAAAAGTGACTTACTGGCGGTATTTAAATTAATTCCCACTGAGTTTACACATTTCATCACCGTAGAATCCAGCTCATTTTTCAGCTGAGTCTGATCTACATCATGCTGATATTGTCCGACACCAATAGATTTGGCGTCAATCTTTACTAATTCAGCCAGAGGATCAGAAAGTCTTCTTCCGATAGAAACTGCTCCGCGTACCGTTACGTCATACGAAGGAAACTCATCTCTTGCAATTTTACTTGCAGAATAGACTGATGCTCCAGCTTCTGAGACTACAAAAACCTGCAAAGGTTTATCAAATGCAATTTTTTTGATAAAGAATTCTGTTTCTCGGCTTGCTGTTCCGTTACCAATAGAAATAGCTTCAATATTATAAGCATTGACCATGGACCGGATTTTTTTCATAGCCATTCCGCTTTCATTCTGTGGAGCGTGGGGGTAGAGGGTTTCGTTGTGCAGTAAGTCTCCCTTTTCATCCAGGCACACTACCTTACATCCGCTGCGGTAGCCGGGATCTATTGCCAGGATTCTTTTTTCTCCTAAAGGTGGGGCAAGAAGGAGCTGGCTTAAGTTCTCAGAGAAAATTTCAATCGCTTTTTTGTCTGCTTTTTCTTTGGCTTCCTGCAGGGCTTCATTGGAAATCGCAGGTTCCAGAAGTCTCTTGTAGCTGTCTTTTATTGCCAGTGCAATCTGCTCCGAACTTTCGTTATTGGATTTGATTATCCCTTTTTCAATAAAATCAATCGCCTCTTCTTTGTCTATGCCTACATTTGTTTTTACAAAACCTTCTGCTTCTGCTCTCAGCATGGCGAGAAGTCTGTGAGAGGGTGTTCTGCCAAGGCTTTCTTCCCACTCAAAATATTGGGAGAATTTCTGTGCTTCTTCCTCGTCTTTTTTAGCTTTTACCACCTTGGAGGTAATTACTGCTTTGCGCTGAAATAGTCTGCGAAGGTTCTTGCGGACATACATGTTTTCATTGATCCATTCTGCCATAATGTCTCTCGCTCCCTGTAGTGCTTCTTCTTCTGAATTAACTTCATTGTTAATATATTTTGAGGCCAAAAACTGAATGTCATTGGTTTTCTGGCTCATAATAATTTTGGCTAAAGGTTCCAGCCCTTTTTCCTTGGCAGCATCCGCTTTGGTTTTCTTACGCTTCTTGAAAGGTAGATAAAGGTCTTCCAGCTCCTGAATCTCAAAGCTTTCTTCTATTCTCTGCTGAAGTTCAGGAGTTAATGCATTCTGTTCTTCTATTGATTTTAAAATAGATTCCTTTCTCTTAATAATTTCTTCAAATTGCTTACTGATCTTTGAGATCTGTTCAATCTGTATTTCATCAAGATTTCCGGTTTTGTCTTTTCGATAACGGGAAATAAAAGGAATAGTACAGTCTTCTGCTAATAATTGTAACGTATTGTTGATGCTCTTTTCTGAAATATTCAGCTGTCTCTGTATAAATTCTACGATCGTCATTGTTCTGTTTTCGGATAGCTAAAATAGGCTTTTAAAACGAAAAAAGACGAGTTGCCCCGCCTTGAATGTTTTAGTTCACTAATTTATTTATAATTATTTAAAGGGTGTTCACTGAAACATTTGGCATAAAAAAAGCCCCCTGATTATGGACAAGAGGCGACCCAAATGTTTTCACAACGGAATAATCCTTATTGTGAATTGCTTTCAAAATTATTGATACAAATATAGAAGAAAAATTCTTTGAACGGTTTACGGAAAACCATAATTTCGATAATTTTTTTATTTCTATTTTTATGTATTAAGAAAAACTAAGATAATTATGACTAAAAATATACTTGGATTAGACTTAGGAACCAACTCTATTGGATGGGCTTTGATAAAACAGGATTTTGAAAATAAACAAGGTGAAATTCTTGGAATGGGGAGCAGGATTATTCCGATGGGAGCAGAATTAAGTAAGTTTGAACAAGGACAGGCTCAAACTAAAAATGCTAACAGAAGAATAGCAAGAGGAACGAGGAAACTCAATAAAAGATATAAACAGAGAAGAAATAAACTGATTTATATTTTGCAAGAACTTGGAATGCTACCTGATCAAATTAAGCTGGTAAATGAATTTTCAGATCCAAATAAATTAGACAAAATTTCAATACTTCCAATTTCTAAAAATCAACATCAATTAACGGCTTTTGATTTACTGGAATTGCGTGTGAAAGCACTGACTGAAAAAATTGAATTGAAAGAACTAGGTAAAATTATTTATAAATACAATCAATTAAGAGGTTATTCTGGTGGAAATTCGGAGCCTGAAAAGGAAGAAAATAGTGATGAATCTGAGGAAAAAGAGAAAGGGAATGAAAGCTTTGTGATTTTTTCTAAAGTTCTGTCGTTAGGATTACCTGAAGAGATTACTTTTAAAGGTAAAAAACTAAATAAAAGAAAAATTTCGATTGAAACTGAAGAAGGAATCATTGAGGCTGAAACTTTTTTGGACAGCTTAAAAGAAAATGATTCTTTAGAGCTTCAGGTTAATATTCGTCGTGCGAAGTCAGGAGATACTATTACCATAAAACTTCCCAATAAAACAAGTTGGAGGAAGAAAATGGAAAATATCGAGAAACAATTAGCCGATAAATCAAAAGAAATTGGTCGTGAATATTTTATCTCAGAACTTTTATTCGATATTCTGAAAGAAAATAAATGGGCAAAAATCCGTAACAATGTGATTTTGCGTTCACGCTATGAATCGGAGTTTGAAGCAGTCTGGAATGAGCAAGCTAAATATTATCCGTTTCTTAATCATTTGGAAACAGGCAGATTACGAAAAATACTAGAATTTATATTTCCAGGACAAAAAGAAAGTCAGGAAAAACTACGGCAAGCAGGATTAGAAAAGGGACTAAAATATGTTATTAGAAATCAGGTTGTATTTTATCAGAGAGAACTAAAGGATCAAACAGACTTGATATCAAACTGTCGATATGAACCAACTGAAAAAGTAGTAGCTAAAAGTCATCCTGTTTTTCAGAAATACAAAATTTGGGAGCAGATAAATAAATTAGTCATAAATACAAAAATTGAAAATGGTGTAAACCGAAGAGGTGAAATCAGATACAAGTATATTGACAGACCAATTCCAACGGCTCTAAAAGAGTGGTTATATGAAGAATTGCAAAGCAAAAAAGAAATATCTTTTAGTCCAATACTTAATAAACTCAAAAAAGAATTTAACCTAAGAGAAAATGTAGATTTTCTTAACGGAATGAATGCCAAAGACAAGTTAAAAGGAAATGATACAAAAGCGATTCTGCAAAAAACTTTAGGGGAACTGTGGAATGTATTTCAATTGAATGATTTTAAAAGGCAAGTGGAACTTTGGGAAATCCTTTATAATGGTAAGGGAAATGAATATGATTTGACAAGTGACAGAACTTCTAAAATATTATCTTTTATCGAAAAATATTCACCTGACTTAGAAAATAAGGATGCTATCGCGATTAAGATGTCTAAAATAAAGTTCAGCAGAAACTATTCTAACCTTAGCCTAAAAGCAATTGAGAATATTTTACCATTGGTAAGAGCAGGAAAGTTTTTTGATCAAAATTTTTCTGATACATTAAAAGATAAAATCATTAAACTTCTGAATGAAAATGTTGAAGATCCATTTGAAAAGTCAGCTCAGGAATTTTTAGACAAAAATCAGGATGTTTTATCAGATGGAGGAATTGTAAATGCTATTGCGACCATATTGGTTTATGATAAACATACCGCTAAAGAATATTCTAAGGATGAACTAATTAAAGAATTTACCCAGATTTCAAGATTAAAACAAGGAGAACTAAGAAATCCTTTAGCGGAACAAATAATTAATGAAGCATTAATTATTGTAAGAGATATTTGGAAAAAATATGGTTTTAAACCAGATGAAATAAGAGTAGAACTGGCGAGGGAACTTAAAAATAATGCAGTTGAACGTGGCAAAATGTATTCTGCAAATTTAAAAAGTCAAAAGCATAATGCAGAAGTAAGAAATAAATTAATTGAGCTTAAACAGGAGATTTCCATTGCAAATATTGAAAAATATAAATTGTGGGTCTCTCAAGAAAACTTGCAGGAAGCATATCTTAAAAACTATAATGATCCGTCTAAATCTGAAATAGAAAAGTTAAAACTTTGGGAATCTCAAGGTCATATATCACCATATACAGGACAGCCAATTTCGCTTTCGGAGTTATTTAATCGTGAAAGATATGATGTTGATCACATCATCCCACAATCAAGATATTTTGATGATTCCCTTTCTAATAAAGTCATTTGTGAGAAATCTATAAATAATGAAAAAGGAAACAGAACTTCTATGGAGTATTTCGAGGTGGGTTCAGTGAATTATCAAATTTTTACAAAAGATCAGTTTATAGATCACGCAAACAAATATTTTTCAGGAAAAAAGAGAAGAAACCTTTTGGCAACTTCTATTCCAGAAGATCCTATCCAGAGACAGATAAAGGATACTCAATATATTTCTATCCGAATTCGTGAAGAATTGCACAAAGTTGTTGGGAACGAAAATGTAAAAACTACAACCGGAGGAGTTACAGATTATCTGAGAAATCATTGGGGATTGACCGATAAATTTAAAGTTTTACTGAAAGAAAGATATGAAACCGTATTGCCGAAGCTTGCTCAATTAGAATATGATAATTATAAGAAAGAAACGGAAAACAAGGTTAAAGAATATGAAAAAGCTGGTGTTGAGTTTAATGAACCTATTTTAGATGAAGAAATTTTTATTGAGAAATTTAAAAGAGAATTTATAAGAAAGAAAAACAATAAATTGATTATAAAAGGCTGGAGCAAAAGAATAGATCATAGACATCACGCAATGGATGCCCTCGTTATAGCTTGTACACAACCTGCGCATATCAAAAGACTAAATGATCTCAATCAGATTCTGAAAGAATGGTTAGATAAAAACAAAGAAAAATTCTTTCCCGGCTTTAATGGTACTAAAACAGAATTACTTGACGAAGTACTGAATTTAGAAGAAGAAAAAAGAAGAGAAATATTTAATCAGCTGGAGAAATTCAGAGCTATTGAAATGCCTTGGAATGGTTTCCCCGAAGAAGCAGAGCAAAAACTTAAAGAAATTATTATTTCACATAAGCCCAAAGATAAACTTTTGTTGCAATATGATATTCAAGGAAACAGACAAATAAAGTTAAGAGGACAGTTACACGAAGGAACTTTATACGGTCTCTCGAATGGAAAGGAAATATATAGGATTCCAATTAGTAAACTTGCAGGAAAGCAGTTTGCTACAGAAAAAACAATAGAAAAAATTGTAAATCCATTTTTAAAGAAAGTAATAGAAGAACATCTAAAATCTTATGGTAAAAAGGAAGAAGCATTTTCAGCAGAAGGAATTTTAGATTTAAACAAAAAACTCGCTGAACGAAAAGATGAACAAGGAAATCCAAAACCACATCCGCCTATTTCAACCATAAAAATTTATTATAAAGATCCGTCAAAATCTAAAAAGAAGAAAACGAATGATGAAGATGATATTTCATTGCAAAAGTTAGACAGACAAAAATCATTTAATGATTCTCTATATGTTAAAACGGGAGATAATTATCTATTTGCAGTGATGGAGAAAGAAGTATTTGACAAAAAGTTAAAAGAGAATAAAATGGAACGTCATTACGACTTGATTACTTTTTTTGATGCAGCTAATCTTTTAAAATCCGAATTCAATGCTTCGGAACACAAGAAAAATTTTAACAAAGAAGATTTATTTAGAAAATATTTTGAAAAAAGAAATAACGCACGATTACTTTTTACCTTGAAACAAGGAGATTTTGTATATCTCCCAGATGATAATGAAGAGGTTATCTTGGATGAATCAAGTTCTTTGTTTACAAATTACTGGAATAATATTTCGGAAAGAAGTAGTAATATTTATGTGGTACAAAAATTCAGTAAAAAACAAATCTATTTCTTAAAACATACTATTGCTGATTCGATTGTAAAAAAAATTGAATTTGGTTCACAAGATTGCTATGAAAAAATTGGAGAAAAGTCAATTAAAGAGTTTTGTTTCAAGATTAATTTTGACCGTTTAGGTAACATTTCAAAAGCGTAGCTTTATGATCACCCGCTCCATATACATCGGCAATCCCGCTTATCTCAAACTCAAAGACGAGCAGATGAAAATCCTCTGCCCGGAAACCAAAACGGAAAAGGGGAGTGTCCCTGTGGAAGATCTGGGATTATTGATGCTGGATCATTATCAGATTACTATTTCGCACCATCTGATTCAGAAAATGATGGGAAATAATGTGGTGGTGGTGAGTTGTGATGCCCATCATTTACCGCACGGAATAATGCTTCCGTTGTATGGTCATACCGAACATTCTGACAGAGTGAAGGATCAGCTTGAAGCGAGCGAACCGTTGAAGAAACAGCTTTGGAAGCAGACCGTGGAATGTAAGATCGAAAACCAGAAAAATGTTCTGGTGAAATTGGGGAACTATTACGAACCGATGATTGAATACCAAAGAAATGTAAAGTCTGGGGATGTAACCAATATGGAAGGTATTGCAGCGCAGCATTACTGGAAATATCTCATCAGTCTGGATTTTCTGAGACAGCGTTTTGGAGATTCACCCAATCAGTTCTTTAATTTCGGGTATGCGGTTCTCAGAAGCATTGTTGCAAGAGCCATCGTGGAAACAGGGTTATTGCCCGTTCTTGGTATTTTTCATAAAAATAAATACAATCCGTATTGCCTTGCAGACGATCTGATGGAACCTTACCGCCCGTTTATTGATTTACTGGTGATGCAGTGGCTGAAAATTCATCCTGATACGGAAGAACTGACAAAAGAATTTAAAGCGCATATTCTCCAGATTGCTACCAAAGATGTGCGTATTGATGATAAAACGAGACCACTGCTGGTTGCTGTTAAAACAACAGCTTCATCACTTTATAAATGCTATACAGGGGAAAAACGATTGATCTCTTATCCAGAATTAATGTGATGAATTAGGCTACATTTTACTTTTTAAATTGTACATTTTACAAATAAAAACATGAACGCCGAAAGGTTTAATGCATACCGAATTATGTGGGTTTTAGTATTATATGACCTCCCTACCGAAACGAAAGCGAATATGAAAGATGCGAACCGCTTTCGGAAGGCATTAATTGATGACGGCTTTACGTTATTTCAGTTTTCAATGTATGTACGCCACTGTCCAAGCCGTGAAAATGCTGAAGTTCATATTAAAAGGGTAAAATTTATGCTTCCAAAAGCCGGGAAAGTGGCCATCATGTGCATTACCGATAAACAGTTTGGAGACATCGAGATCTTTTTTGCCAGAAATAAAGAAGAGCCGCCACCAACTTTCCAGCAGCTTGAATTATTCTAAATTTTAATTTCTAAAAATAAAAATAATCTACTGGTTTTCAGTAGATTATTTTTTGAGGCTGTGACTCATCACGAAGATAATAATTTTTGAAAGCAATTCACAACTACAACGGTTTCAACATCTACTTTAGATAAGCTGTGACTCATCACGAAGATAATAATTTTTGAAAGCAATTCACAACAACGTATAATTACGAAAGAATTGAAAATAAGCTGTGACTCATCACGAAGATAATAATTTTTGAAAGCAATTCACAACATTAATATGTTTAATATATTCCTGAGCTCTGCTGTGACTCATCACGAAGATAATAATTTTTGAAAGCAATTCACAACTGGACAAACAATACTAATGAAGGATTCAGAGCTGTGACTCATCACGAAGATAATAATTTTTGAAAGCAATTCACAACAATTGCACCGTCGGGAAATAAAGCGTAATTGCTGTGACTCATCACGAAGATAATAATTTTTGAAAGCAATTCACAACGAAACTGGTGAAATTGAAGTGGAAAGCGAAGCTGTGACTCATCACGAAGATAATAATTTTTGAAAGCAATTCACAACACATTAGTATTTTGTTCTTTTTGAATAACTGCTGTGACTCATCACGAAGATAATAATTTTTGAAAGCAATTCACAACTCTCAAGACGTAATCGATATGATGCAACCAGCTGTGACTCATCACGAAGATAATAATTTTTGAAAGCAATTCACAACCAAGAGAGCAGTACCAAAGGATGTGGGAAGGCTGTGACTCATCACGAAGATAATAATTTTTGAAAGCAATTCACAACTGAACTTCGCTGAGACAAAACTTGTTTCATGCTGTGACTCATCACGAAGATAATAATTTTTGAAAGCAATTCACAACATGGGTTGGAATAAGCCGTAACCAATTCCAGCTGTGACTCATCACGAAGATAATAATTTTTGAAAGCAATTCACAACTGAGCATCATTCCGACAAAAAGAGAGAAAAGCTGTGACTCATCACGAAGATAATAATTTTTGAAAGCAATTCACAACTACTGCATCATATGTAATATGCTTCACTGTGCTGTGACTCATCACGAAGATAATAATTTTTGAAAGCAATTCACAACTTATTTTGCTTTTATTGCGGAACTCCATTAGCTGTGACTCATCACGAAGATAATAATTTTTGAAAGCAATTCACAACGGATTGTTTTGGATTGATAATTTTATAGATGCTGTGACTCATCACGAAGATAATAATTTTTGAAAGCAATTCACAACATGTTTCGCCGTCTATGCTTATCAAATATTGCTGTGACTCATCACGAAGATAATAATTTTTGAAAGCAATTCACAACATATCGCCTTTAGGGTTATCTTTTAACCTTGCTGTGACTCATCACGAAGATAATAATTTTTGAAAGCAATTCACAACTACAAAAACCTCAACCTTATTGACGTAGCAGCTGTGACTCATCACGAAGATAATAATTTTTGAAAGCAATTCACAACAACATCAATTTCGGGGCTACTAGGCTTCAGGCTGTGACTCATCACGAAGATAATAATTTTTGAAAGCAATTCACAACTTCAGATATCACAGGTGCAAGACGTTGGCTGCTGTGACTCATCACGAAGATAATAATTTTTGAAAGCAATTCACAACAGGATGGGATGCTATAAAAGTTTCTAAGGTGCTGTGACTCATCACGAAGATAATAATTTTTGAAAGCAATTCACAACACAGAAGTTTCAGGTTTATATATTCCTCTTGCTGTGACTCATCACGAAGATAATAATTTTTGAAAGCAATTCACAACACCTCTTCACCAATGCCTAAATTGTATTTTGCTGTGACTCATCACGAAGATAATAATTTTTGAAAGCAATTCACAACGGTATAACTTCTTTGATAGATAATATTGCAGCTGTGACTCATCACGAAGATAAGAATATCCGTAAATGGTTTTTATCATTGCAAATAATAAAAATACCACATTTCTTGACGTATGTTAAGGGATCTCCAATTAGGTTTTTCTATTTTTGTACCCGAAAACAACAAAATTTCAATAAACTTTTTTAAAACAGTTCAATATGAAAAAAATTAGCGTAATTGCATTAGTAGGAGTAGGATTGCTTTTAGCATCATGTAATAAAGAAAAATCAGCAGAGTCTGCAGCGACAGCTCAGGAGCAGACAGTAGCTGAAAGCAAAGGTGAAACACTGGCAGTAGATACAGTAGCTTCAGTAGTGAACTGGAAAGCTTTCCACAAAGGAGGGATGGCACCTCGTTGGGGAACACTTACGGTAAAGTCTGGAGACATCAGTGTTGATGCAGGTCAGGTTGCAGCAGGAAATTTTATTATTGATATGAATTCTATCAAAGTAGACCCGGCTTCAGTAACAGAAAAAGATAAAAAACCGGCTGATCTAGAAGCTCACCTTAAAAATCCTGATTTCTTTGATGTAGCGAAGAACCCTACTTCAGATTTCAAAATTACAAGTGTTACAGATTTGAAAGAAGCACCAAAAGATGCTGTAGCAGGAGCTAATAAAACGGTAAGTGGAAACCTTACACTATCAGGAAAAACAATGAACGTTACCTTCCCTGCGAAAGTAGAGGTAGCTGAAAATTCAGCAGCTATTCAGGCTAAGTTTACTGTGAACAGAGCAGATTGGGGACTTAAATTCGGTACTTCTGAAGCAGATCCGGCAGAATGGATGATCAGCAAAGATATCGAGATTGCGATCGACGTAAAAGCTAGAAAATAAGTTATTTAAAATTTAATAACGACAAGAGCTGTCTTCATGAAGGCGGCTCTTTTTTATTTTAGATTTTTTTGATCAAATAGATAAAAAATTAATTGATAATCTTAGAATTCTGAATTCTTACACAAAATTCACTTCCAAGATACAAAGGATTACCATGTTTCTCAGACCAGAATCCATCCAGAACGTCTTTGCTGAGGCAGCGGTAAACAGCAACTCCTTTGTAGATTTTATCATCTTCTCCTTTGTAGTTGAAATTAATCACTAAAATCTGGTCTTTGTAAAATCCTGTTCCATTTTGCTGATGGTCGCCAATCATCCATTGAGCAGTAATACGGTTATTTTCATCAATAGTTAAGGTTAATATTCCATGATAAGATGGATGGAAAGATTCTTCCTGATTACTTCCCTCAATTGAATAGCTTCCTGCAAGATCCTGTACCGTCATTGAATTGTTTTTAAGAAGGACAAATTTAAAAAATCTTATTCTGATAAAACTGCCAACATGATAAATAAGTATAAATTTAAGAGTTGCTCCATTTACAAATTAAGTTTTACTTTTGCAGTAAATTAATTTTAGAATGATTCCTTTTCTGTTGATAATGAACCTTATTACATTTGGTGTCTTTGGTTTTGATAAATGGCAGGCCCAAAAACATCAATGGAGAATTTCAGAAAATACCCTTTTATTAATCTCTATTTTAGGCGGAATTTTAGGAGCTGCTTCCGGAATGATTCTTTTTAATCACAAAGTTTCCAAAAAGTCCTTTCTAATGAAATTCATTCTTGTGGTTTTAATTGATCTGGTGTTTTTTTATCGATTGATAAGGCATTGATATTAAAAATGTTAATTGTTTTAATATTACGTTTGGTGTTATATTTTTTTAATATTTTTATCATGCTAATAACAAATGAACAAACAACATGAAAAATCTCAAAAAAATCTCGAGAATTGAAATGAAATCGGTACAAGGAGGAATTATTAAAGGAATGGTAAGATGTAAAGATGCCAATACATGTGCTGTAAGATGGGGTTGGGGAACCGGATTCTCCAGTAATTGCGGTGAGTTTGATATTATATGCGGAGAACCACCTGCAGTAGATCCATGTGAAGTAGAGATCTGTATATAGATAGTTTAAAGAGTGTTTTTTGAACACTCTTTTTTTATTGTCTTCTAAATAAGTATTTTGAACAAATTATTAAATATTTTGATAACTAAATATTTTTTCATTAAAAATCACTACTTTTGCACCCGTAAAAATCTTTTATGCAAAACATTAGAAATATTGCGATTATCGCACACGTTGACCACGGAAAGACGACTTTGGTTGACAAGATCATTCACGCTACCAACATTTTCAGAGAAAATCAGGAGAGTGGGGAGTTAATTATGGATAACAACGATCTTGAAAGAGAAAGAGGGATCACTATCTTATCCAAGAATATTTCTGTTACTTATAAAGACACAAAAATTAACGTAATTGATACTCCGGGTCACGCCGATTTTGGTGGAGAAGTAGAAAGAGTATTGAAAATGGCTGATGGGGTTATTTTGTTGGTGGATGCGTTCGAAGGACCAATGCCACAAACAAGATTCGTACTACAGAAAGCATTGGAATTAGGATTGAGACCATTAGTGGTTATCAATAAAGTAGATAAGCCAAACTGTCGTCCGGACGAAGTTCACGATAAAGTATTTGACCTGTTCTTCAACCTTGAAGCTACTGAAGAACAATTGGATTTCCCTACGTTCTATGGATCTTCAAAACAAGGATGGTTCAACACCTCATTAGAGCAGACTGAAGATATCTTACCATTATTAGACGGTATTTTACAATATGTTCCTGAACCGAAAGTAAAAGAAGGAAATCTTCAGATGCAGATTACTTCTCTTGACTTCTCTTCTTTCTTAGGAAGAATTGCAATCGGGAAAGTAACAAGAGGTGAGATTAAAGAATCTCAATGGATTGGTCTTGCCCAGGCAGAAGGTAAAATCGTAAAAGGAAAAGTAAAAGAACTTTACGTTTTCGAAGGATTAGGAAAGAAAAAAGTAACCGAAGTAAAAGCAGGAGATATCTGTGCTGTAGTAGGTTTTGATGCATTCCAGATTGGTGATTCTTTCGTTGATCTTGAAAACCCTGAGCCATTGGAAAGAACAGCAATTGACGAGCCTACGCTGAACATGACGTTCTCTATCAACAACTCACCTTTCTTCGGTAAAGACGGAAAATATGTTACTTCTAACCACCTTAAAGAAAGATTAACAAAAGAATTAGAGAAAAACCTTGCATTAAGAGTTCAGCAGACTGACGATGCCAATACATTCCTTGTATTCGGTAGAGGTATTCTTCACTTGTCAGTTTTGATCGAAACGATGAGAAGAGAAGGATACGAAATGACAATTGGTCAGCCGCAGGTTATCTTCAGAGAAATTGATGGTGAGAAATGCGAGCCTTATGAATCTTTGGTTGTTGACGTTCCTGAAGAATTTGCTTCAAGAGTTATTGATCTGGCAACTCAGAGAAAAGGTGACCTTCACATTATGGAAACTAAAGGTGAAATGCAGCACATGGAATTCGAAATTCCTTCAAGAGGTTTGATCGGATTACGTTCTCAGATGTTGACAGCTACTGCTGGTGAAGCTATCATGGCACACCGTTTCACAGAGTACAAGCCTTTCAAAGGTGCTATTCCGGGAAGAAACAATGGAGTTCTGATCAGCAAAACTACAGGTCCTGCTACAGAATATTCTATTGCTAAACTACAGGATAGAGGTAAGTTCTTCGTGGATCCGGGTGAGGAAATCTACACAGGGATGATCATTGGTGAACAAAACAAACCTGGAGACCTGGTAGTAAACATTGTAGAAGCAAAACAGCTGAACAACATGAGAGCTTCAGGAAAAGATAAAGATACTGGTGTTGCTCCAAAAATCTTATTCTCTCTGGAAGAATGTATGGAATACATCCAGGGTGATGAAGCGATTGAGGTAACTCCGAACTTCATCAGAATGAGAAAGAAAATCCTTTCTGAAGAAGAAAGAAAAAGAGTAGAAAGATCTGCAAAAGCATAATCTAAATAATTTTTAAAGTCCTCAGTAATGAGGACTTTTTATTTTAAAAAAAACAAATGATGAATTTTATTTTTAAAATCGCCTGTAAAGATGAAAAAGGTTTAGTACATAAGATCTCGGATGTGCTGTTGAAAAACAATCTTAATATTGTAAAAAATGACGAGTTTGTGGACAGAGAAAAGTCATTGTTCTTTATGAGAACCGAAGTTTCGGGCATTGCTGATCCTCAAAAAGTGATGGATCAAATCAAAGATCAATTGGGGGATTGCAACATTGAACTAAGCAAAAATACACCCAAAAATATTGTTGTTTTGGTGACAAAAGAACATCATTGTTTGTCAGATTTGCTGATCAGAAACCATTTCAAGGATCTTAACTTTAATATTCTGGCGGTTATCGGGAATTATGAAAGTCTAAAAGATATGACAGAGAAGTTTGATGTTCCGTTTCACTATATTTCTACAGAAAATATCACAAGAGAGGAGCATGAAATTCAAATCATGCAAACCCTCAAAAATTATGAATTTGATTATCTGGTTTTAGCCAAGTTTATGAGAATCCTTTCAAACAATTTTGTTGAAAAATTTAAAGGAAGAATAGTTAATATACATCATTCATTTTTACCTGCTTTTATTGGTGCGAATCCTTACAGACAGGCTTTTGAAAGAGGAGTAAAAATCATTGGAGCAACAGCACATTTTGTGACTGATGATCTGGATGAAGGCCCAATAATCTATCAGGATATTATCAAGGTGAGTCATTCCAAAACAGCAAAAGATCTTGCGAATCTGGGAAGGGATGTTGAAAGAAATGTCCTGGCAAATGCTTTGAAACTGGTTTTTGAAGATAAAGTTTTTATTGATGGAAATAAGACTATTATTTTTGAATGATGAGTTGAAAATATAATTTATTATAATAAATTTTAAAAGCTAAAAAATAATTTATTGTAGTTTTGCAGACTATGAGAATGAATAAATTAAAACTTATCGTTTTATTGGGCGTTTTTGCATCGTATACTACCTCATGTTCCGTTCAGAACAATGTTGTAAAAACACCTTCCACAAAGAATCCGACAAAACCCACCAACAATACAAATCCTCCAAAAGTAATTCCGGTAGCAACAAAACCAACAACAGGAACAGCAGCTTCAACGGAAGAAAATTTCAGAACCAATCTTCCGGAAATCAAAAGAGAATTCCGCGGAGCATGGATTGCCAGTGTAGCCAATATCAACTGGCCTTCAAAAAATGATCTTACAGTGGAACAGCAGAAAGCAGAAGCAATCAGCATGCTTGATATGCTGAAAGATAATAATTTCAATGCGGCTATTTTCCAGATCAGACCTTCTGCAGATGCACTTTATACAAGTAATATCGAACCATGGTCTTATTTCCTGACCGGAGAAACAGGAACGGCTCCTTACCCAAACTATGATCCGCTTCAGTTCTGGATTGAAGAAGCTCATAAAAGAGGCTTGGAGCTGCATGTCTGGTTAAACCCCTACCGTGCCCATCATACCAACGGAGGAGCTGTAAATAAGCTGTCAATGGCCAATAAACTGTCCGATATTGTGGTAAGACTAAAGAATGGAATGTACTGGTTTGATCCGGCTAATCCGAAAACACAAGGCCATGTGTCCAATGTGGTAAAAGATATTGTAAAAAGATATGATATTGATGCTGTGCATTTCGATGATTATTTCTACCCGTATGCTACCTATAATAAAGGTGCGGATTTTCCGGATAACGCCAGTTGGAATGCTTACTTAAGCAACGGAGGTACTTTATCCAGAGCAGATTGGAGAAGAGATAACGTGAATAAATTTGTAGAACGTATCTATAAAGAAATTCATGCAGAAAAAAATAATGTAAGATTCGGGATTAGCCCGTTTGGAATCTGGAAACCCGGATATCCTGCAGGAATTGTAGGGTCTTCTCAGTATGACGAACTGTATGCAGATGCTAAACTTTGGTTAAATAAAGGCTGGGTAGATTATTTCTCACCACAGTTGTACTGGCCGGTAGATTCCAAAGGGCAAAGCTTTGAAGCCTTGTTAAGCTGGTGGCAGTCTGAAAATACAATGAACCGTCACTTGTGGCCGGGGCTTAATACAGTTGAGATTAAAGTTTCAGACCGTCCTGCAGAAATTAAAAATCAGATCGCTATTTCCAGAAATATTCTTAAAAATGATGCAGGAGAAATTCACTGGAGCATTGCCGGTCTTACCAAAAATCCCAATATGCTGCCTGCTTTGAAAAGCGGACCATACAATGAAAAAGCATTAGTTCCCAAATCTCCATGGATTAAAACTGTTCCGTTACAAACTCCTACCTTATTTATTGCTGATAACGGAAGCTTTGCTCAGACAAGCTGGAGTAGCAAAAATACAGCCGATGTATTTTTATGGGTACTTTTCACTCAGTACAACGGAGTGTGGCAAACAGAAATTCTGACATTGGATACGCTTTCAAAAGATATTCCCAAATCTAAAGACGGAAAAAAATTGAATGCCGTTGCCATCAAAGCCATCGACAGATTAGGAAATGAAAGTGATTATTCAGCGAGAAGAATTAAATAACCAGGCTGAAAACTGCTCCCGATATATCATTGCAAACTTTTCGGAAAAGCAATTCCAACAATAAATTTAAAACTCGGTTCTGTCTTGGAACCGGGTTTTATTTTAGAATAACTATAAATTATTAATTTAAAATACTGTAAATCAGTTATATTTTTAATTAAAACGTGTGTTTTTAAGTAAAATGAAAACTTTATCGGAATCATTTTTGCATAAGTAATCCCATAATCACCAAAATATAACATTATGAATACTAAAAGACTTTCCACCAATATGGAAAAAGCACTTAGTGACCAGATGAACAAGGAAATTCATGCATCACACATTTTTTTATCTTATGGAATCTGGGCCGATGATAAAGGCTATCAGGGGATTGCTAATTTTCTGTACCGACACGCCCAGGAAGAGAGAAATCACTCCATCAAATTCATGGAATATATTTTAAACAGAGGAGGAAAACCAAAGGTAGACGCTATTCCTGCTCCTCCCGCAGATCCCGAAAGCCTTACTGCCTGCTTTGATGGTGTATTTAAACATGAAGTTGACAATACCACTGCTATTTACAGAATCGTAGATCTTTCTATGGAAGAAAAAGACTGGGCTACATGGAATTTTATGCAATGGTTTGTTCAGGAACAAATTGAAGAGGAAACATTGGCTCAAAACTTAATAGATAAATTAAAAATCGCAGGAGGTGACAGAGCTACTGACGAATCTTTATTTACTTTAGATAAAACTTTACAGGAAGCACCGAATGATGTTCCGCTGGCCCAGAATGCTACGGGAGCTAACCCATAAAACATCCGGTGCATTCAAACCTTTTGAAAATCTGTCAGAATATTGGCAGATTTTTTTTGTAGACCAACTTTATCTATTTTTGAATAAACTAATAAATATGAGTGATAAATTTGATTTAATTTTTCCTAATGCTAATGCTTTCAATTCATATTATAATGAAAATGAAGACGAGCTAGTAAAGCTATATGATCTTTCTTTAATTAATATATTTACTGGTGCTAATAACAGTGGTAAAAGTAGATTTATAAGAACTTTTCTAGATTCTAATACTATTCTTTATGAACATAAATCTTTATTAAAAGAATATCTTAAAGAATTTAATGAATTAATTACTACTAAAAAATTTGGTGGTGTTAATAGTCATAATAATGTACTTTTTAATTCATATCAAAATGACCGAGGTGAAGTAGTGTTTAAAATCTTAAGTTACTCTGATTTACAGATTGATATGTTAAGTGTGGTTGATTTTAACTTAAATGTTTTTCAGCTTTTAACAGAAAACTCTCATAGACTTTCTCTTAATTATTTTGGAAGTAATGGCTTTATCCAATTGCAAGGAGATGATAAAGAAAGAATTAGTTTTTTGTTAATGCAAATAAAAAAAATGCTACATCAGGATTTTTTTGAAGAAAAGAAAAAAATATTTATTCCAACACTTAGAACGGCTCATTCTATTTTTCAAAAGAGAACCGACAAAAGCTTTTCAAAAATCTCAACTGATATTTTAAAAGAAACAATTGTAAAAAGTTATAATTTAAATGATGAAAAGATCGTAATTTTTACTGGAATGGATTTGTATTATCAGATTGTGAATGTAAGAAATGATATAAAAGATAAAAGAGAGGGATTTGAAAAATTTGAAGAATTTTTATCTCAAAATTTTTTCCAGAGTAAACGTGTTGAAATTGTTGCGAAATTTAATATTTATGATAAACACAATGGGAAAGATGATTCTGAAATAATAAATGTTTTTATTGAAGAGGAAAGTAAAGATTTGCATGAATTGGGTGATGGCATTCAAGCCTTATTTATTTTAATGTACAAGATTTACACTTGTGATAATAAAAGTGTTATTTTTATTGATGAACCTGAGATTAACTTGCATCCTGGAATGCAAAGGCTATTTTTAGAACAGATTACAAATAATAGATTTCTAAAAGAAAAGGAGATAACGTATTTCATTTCTACACATTCAAACCATTTCTTAGATTTAACAATTGAAAAAGATGATATTTCTATTTTTCTATTTAATAAAGTAAATAAAGATAAATTCATTGTAAAGAATGTTAACCATGGAGATAATTCTGCACTTCAATATCTTGGAGTAACTAATTCTTCTGTATTTCTAGCTAATTGTTCTATATGGGTTGAGGGTATTTCTGATAGAAACTATTTGAAAGCATTTTTAAAAGCATATTGTAAGTCTACTGCGAATAAAATATATCCTAAGGAAGATATTGAGTTTGCATTCATTGAATATGCTGGAAGTAATATTGATCACTATAATTTTGATGAACTTGAATTAAAAGAAAAGATAAATGCTTTTTCAATTAATAACAAAATATTCTTAATCTCTGATTATGATGGGCCATATAAAAATGAAAAACATGCTATTTACGAAGAAATAGAAAAAGGAAATAATAATTTTAGATATCAGACAACTAAGGATTATAGAGAAATAGAGAACTTATTACCATTTAATGTTTGGGATAAAATTTTAATTAACTTTTGTGATAAGAGAAAAGTGACAACAAAAGATGATATTGAAAGAGTGCAACTAGAAATTTCAAAATCTCTAAAAAAGAAAAAAATAGAAGCTTATAAAACAGCGTATATTGGAAAATTATTAAAAAATATTAAAGAAAACGTTCCCGAATTGAATAAAATTTGGGATAAAGCAGAAGGAACTTTAATGAATAAATCTGAAGTAAGTTTTAAAGTTTTGGAATTAACTGAACAAGGGAGAATAACTTGGGATGATTTTAAAACAAATCCTAAAATAGTTTCCATAGTACAGAATCTATATGATTTTATTCAAAAATCTAATTATAGATAAATCATTTTTTATTACGGGTAAACTTCACTATCTTTGCACGCTGAAAGTTCAAGAATAGGGGCAATAGAATGTAATAAACTTTAAACCTTAAACATTGAACTTTAGACTCTAAACCTTAAACTTTGAATTTTACAATATGAAATGTGGAATCGTAGGCTTACCGAATGTAGGTAAATCAACTCTTTTTAACTGTCTGAGCAACGCAAAAGCTCAATCAGCAAACTATCCTTTCTGTACGATTGAACCGAACCTTGGAACGGTTTCTGTACCGGATCAGAGATTGTTTGAACTCGAGAAAATCGTAAAACCTGAAAGAGTTTTACCCGCTGTAGTTGAGATTGTTGATATTGCAGGTCTTGTAAAAGGAGCCAGCAAAGGAGAAGGATTGGGGAACCAGTTCTTAGCTAATATCCGTGAGTGTGAAGCGATTATTCATGTTTTAAGATGTTTTGATAACGGAAATATCGTTCACGTAGAAGGTTCAGTAGACCCATTAAGAGATAAAGAAATTATTGATATAGAGCTTCAGCTGAAAGACCTTGAAACCGTAGGAAAAGCAGTTGAGAAAGCTAAAAAATTCATCAAATCAGGGAAGAAAGAAGATATCCTTACTTACGAAACTCTTCAGAACTTACAGAAATTCCTTGAAGATGGTAAAAATGCAAGAGAATTTGCCACTGATGACTTTACAAAATCAATCATCGGAGAAGTTCAATTGTTGACAAATAAACCGGTTCTTTACGTTTGTAACGTAGATGAAAACTCTATCAAAAACGGAAATGAGTGGATTGCTAAGATTGAAGAAATGGCTAAAGGCGAAGGTGCTGAAGTAGTAGTATTAGCCGCTCAGATCGAAGCTGATATCAATGAGCTTGAAACTTTCGAAGAAAGAGAAATTTTCCTTGATGAGCTAGGGCTTACAGAACCTGGTGTTAACCGTTTGATCAGAAAAGCGTATGATCTTTTGAAACTTCAGACGTATTTTACAGCTGGGGTAAAAGAAGTAAGAGCCTGGACTATCGGACAGGGATGGACTGCTCCACAAGCTGCAGGAGTAATCCACACAGACTTTGAAAAAGGATTTATCCGTGCAGAAGTAATCAAGTATAACGATTACGTAAACTATGGTTCTGAAGTAAAAGTAAAAGAAGCTGGAAAGCTTTCTGTAGAAGGTAAAGAATATATCGTACAGGATGGCGACATCATGCACTTTAGATTCAACGTATAAGAAAAGTATTAAAGTTAGTTATAAAAAAAAGCGTTTCCATGAATTTGGGAGCGTTTTTTGCTTTTATACATCAAACTTTAACTATGAAAATCTGTTATTTTACAATTCTTATTTTATTTTTTTCATGTTCTCAATCTGTTGAGAAAAACTGTTTTACCAACAGAAGAGATCAGGTGTTTGAAGTTTATAAGGAACAGAAGCCTTATACTGTGAAACAGATACTGAATAAAAAGGTTGATTATTTAGAAATTACTAGCCTTAAGAAATACCGCAGTTTTAGGCAAGACAGTGTTGAATCTTTTACCCATGCAGGATCTGAAGTATATGAAAAAATGGAAAAAAGGCTGGAAAGTCAGTTTAAAGTATTCAGAGAGAAATTTTCAGATCAGTTTGCGTTTTATTCTTCGCAGCAGGTAGGGAATGTTTTGTATGGTTTAGGACGAAACAGACTTGGCTTCTGGCTTCTGACTATTGAAAATGAAAAACCTAAAGCATATTTTCTTGGATTGAGTTTCAGCCATTATTACATCAACGAAATTCAGGAATTGCCTATTATCAAAGATGGGTTTCTTCAGTTTGAAGGAAGTCTTGTGAAAATTGTAAAGGTAGGAGGGCTTCCCGGATATGATGATTATTCTGCAATGGAAGACGGGAAACTTTTTAAAATGAGCCTGAAAGATGTAACGAAGGATTCTGATCATGATGGTTATAATGATATCTTTGAGAAAAGTTTTGGACTTAATCAGATGGATAAGGATACAGATGGAGATGGCATTAATGACTTTGAGGATATGAATCCTTTATTTAAATCTGAGAAGAACAAATTTACTCAGCTTTATGAGCTTTTACAGCCCAATAATGGAATGATTAATATGAAAAAACTACATTATACATTTCAGATTTATGAAACTGATTGTGACTATTTTCATCAGATTAACCCTGAGGCAAGAGTACTATTTGTTTCGGAAGATAAAAATAAGCAAACTCCTTATCTGAGGATTACGGATGTAACAGACAGGAACATTTCCAAAATTCAAACCAATGATAAAGATCCGAATATATTCTATATCTATGTTTCAGGAAGTGGATTTACTAATGATTATGCTGCAGAGTATATAAAGGGAAAATGGATGCTAAAAGATCTAGGTGGTACTGTGAGCTAAATGAATACAAATTAAAAATCGCTTCTTTTTAAAGAAGCGATTCATTTAATATCATTATAATATTGGAGGCTCTAAGTTTGGCCAACATGGTGGTTCTACACAATTAAAAGACCTTTTTATACAAGTATTTGATGTTGGCATGCACACTTCTGTTACCCCAGGACGGCATTGCTTTTCATAGCATGATGGATGAATTTGTGCACATCCTCCGTTAGCTCCTCCAGCACATATCATTACGCCTCCTTTAATGGTCTTCAACTCTTTTTTATTCAGTTTTTTACCATTATTTAAATGTTGATTTTTCATTCGTTAAAGTTTTTATGGTTTAGTTTCTTTTACAATTCAATACCAGGTTGGCATTGTAATTCTGCACAGGCAAAAGAATACCTCTTGCAGGTAAGATCTGGAAGCAGACACATTTCTTTTCCTCCGGTAATTACTCTTAAATGTTTTTTGTTCAGTTTTTTTCCGAGAGTTAAGTTTTTGCTTTTCATTGGTTTAATTTTTAATGGGTTAGTTTTAACGAAAATAATAAAAATAAATGAGTTATATCACTGTATATAGAAAAAAATATAATACTATATCTGCAATATTGTGATAAATTTTCAATATAATAAGTGATTCTATTGAAAATTTCAATAAATACGCATGGTGTGTTTTTTTGAAATTAAAAAAAATCTTGAGATCGGACGAGCAATCTGTAATCATTTCAAAAAAGGTTGATTGATAACTTCGTATATTTGAATTTTACAAATTATCTGCCATGGAAAAAGCAGCACATACCTCACTGGAAGATTTTTATAAAGAGATGGCTGCCAAACTGGGCAAAGATCTTGAAAGTATTTTCCCAAAAGGACTTCACAAAGACATTGGTCACTTTAATGTTTTTGATATTGCCCAAACAATAGAAAGGGCAAAGACTATTTCTGAGATGCCTTATAACAGGAGGAAATACTATAAAATAAGCTTTATAAAAGGAAGAAACAGGGCAGAATATGCAGATAAAGTAATTTCAATACAGCAAAATGCTCTATTATTTGCTACGCCTAAAGTTCCCTATCACTGGGTTCCTGAAGACCCGGATCAGTCCGGAAGTTTCTGTGTTTTTACGGAGGATTTCTTTATTAAGGATAAGTCTTATTACAATCTGGAAGATCTTCCTATTTTTCAGCCAGGCGGAGTTCCTGTTTTTGAAATTGATGGTGAGCTTGCAGAAGAGATTGAAAGCCTCTTTAAAAAGATAAAAAAAGAAATAGATTCAGATTATGTATTTAAATATGATCTGATCAGAAACTATGTTCTGGAGCTGATTCATTATGGGCAGAAATTACAGCCAGCATCCAAAATATCAGCATCCAATAATTCTTCTATGAGAGTGGTTTCTTTATTTATAGAGCTGCTTGAAAGACAGTTTCCTATTGAATCATGGGAACAGAGGCTGCAACTGAAAACAGCAAAAGATTATGCAGACAGGCTGGCAGTTCATGTGAATTATCTAAATAAAAGATTAAAAGAAAACACCGGAAAAACAACCACAGAGTTTATTTCTGACCGGATTATCCAGGAAGCTAAAATACTTTTAAAACAGACGAAATGGAATGTTTCAGAAATATCTTACGCTCTGGGATTTGAAGAGATAGCCCATTTTTCCAATTTCTTTAAAAGGAAAACCACTTTTACTCCGTTGGAATTTCGTTCCTGATTTGAATTTTGCAAATTTCAGATTGATTCAAGCAAATACTTCAGTCTGAAAATATCCCAACTTTGTACCATCAAAATAATCAAAATACAATGAACACAAAAACAAATACTGCACTGGTAACCGGAGGAAGCCGTGGATTAGGGAGAAATTCAGCACTTAAAATTGCTCAAAAAGGATTGGATGTAATTATTACTTACAGAAGCAACAGGGAAGAAGCAGAAGCTGTTGTCCATGAGATCAAATCACTGGGAAGGCATGCTGTTGCATTTCAGCTTGATACAAAAGACATTAAAAGCTTTGATGCATTTGTGAAAAACGTAACAGATCATTTACAGCAGAACACAGGAAGTACTCATATTGATTACCTGATCAATAATGCAGGAACAGCCTTATATTCTCCCATTACAGAAGTTACGGAGGAACAGTTAGATGACGTGGTGGATATTCACTTTAAAGGAGTGTTTTTCCTGACTCAAAAATTACTGCCATTTATTAATGACGGAGGAGGTATTATTAATATTTCTTCCGGTCTGGCAAGATTTGCAACACCGGGATCTTCTGTTTACGGATCAATCAAAGCAGGAGTAGAAATGCTTACGAAATATATGGCGAAAGAATTGGGACCAAGAAAAATCAAAGCCAATGTTGTGGCTCCGGGAGCTATTGAAACAGATTTTGGCGGCGGAAGGGTAAGGGATAATGAAGAGATCAATGCCATGGTGGCTGGTGCTACAGCGCTGGGAAGAGTAGGTCTTCCGGATGATATTGGTGGAGTAGTTGCCTTTCTGTGTACGGAAGATGCAAGATGGATCAATGGACAAAGAATTGAAGTTTCAGGAGGAATGTTTTTATAACATTTATTATAACCAAAATAACCCGGGCGGCTCAGAATGAGCCGCCCGGGTTATTGATCTTTGTTTCACCCCTAAAATTATAATTTAGATAAATTCTCAATCGCCTTTTCTAATGTCTCCTGTTTCTTGGCAAAGCAGAGCCTGATGACATTCTCGTTCAGTTTGTTTTTATAAAATGAAGAGAAAGGAACACTGGCTACCTTATGATTGATGGTAAGTTCTGAAGCAAAATCAAAATCATTTTTATCGGAAATTTTATTATATTTTACCGCCTGAAAATAAGTTCCTTCACAATCAAGGAGTTCAAATGAAGTGCCTTCAAGGCCTTTTCTCAGAAAGTCTCTTTTTTCCTGAAAAAACTGATTCAGATGAGTGTAATGTTCATCATTTTTCATGTATTCTGCCAGTGCAAGCTGAATGGGAGTATTTACACAAAAAACATTGAACTGATGCACCTTTCTGAATTCTTCCGTTAAGATTTTTGGTGCTGCACAATACCCTACTTTCCATCCGGTAACATGGAAAAGCTTCCCAAAAGAGGCCACAAGAAGGCTTCTTTCTTTCAATTCAGGATATTTACAGATACTTAAATGCCGTTTCCCGTCAAAAACAATATTTTCATACACTTCATCACTCAAGATAAGGATAGAAGTTCCTTTTACCAGTTTGATAAGTTCCTGTATATCATTTTCTTTCAGGATTTTTCCTGAAGGATTATTAGGGTTGTTAAGAATGATCATTCTGGTTTTTTCACTGACAAGATTTTTTACTTCAGCCCAGTTGATTTCATAATCCGGGGCTTTCATTTCAAATCGTTTTACAATACCTCCGAAAAGTTCTACAGTAGGTTCGTAGCAATCATAGGCCGGTTCAAAAATAATCACTTCGTCATCCTTTTTAATAAAAGAGGCAATAGTGGTGAAAATTGCCTGGGTACCGCCAGCAGTAACTGTTATTTCAGAATCCGGATGGTATATTGCCTGATGGCTGTTTTCAATTTTTCGTGCAATTTCTTCCTTTAAACCAATCATTCCACCAAGAGGAGCGTACTGATTGAAGCCTTTTTTAATAAAATGATCTACATGATTTAATAATTCTGAATCAGGCATAAAATCAGGAAATCCCTGAGACAGGTTGATGGCCTCATTTTCATTGGCAAGCTGAGTCATCTGACTGAAAATAGTAGTTCCTACGTTGGAAAGTTTTGATAATGGAAGTTGTATCATAAAAGCAGTTTTGTTGACCGAATTTAATGAAATATTTACAACAGTCTGAAATTATGGTCGTAAAACTTAGAAAATAACAGATATAAAGAGAATGATGGAAAAGTGTAAGGTAAAATAGTCAGTTGAAGTGTTTGAAATTATTTAAACATTTGTTTAAATTTTTCTTTTGAATCAATGGGAAACCATTTACATTTGTCAGACAACACTTTAAAAACAATCGGGCATCGGGAAAAGAAAAAATTGTAAAATATTACTATAAAAAGACCATCCTTATAGCAGGATGGTCATTATGTTATAAGGAATAAACTTAATAAAAGCTCAATAATAAATCTATCTGTGCATTACTTACTCCTGCGGGTCTGTTTGCTTTAAGCTGAGTGCTTAAGCTGCTTAATCCATAACAATGTTTTAGAAAATTATTTTCAATATTGGCTAAGGTATAGCCGGTAACCTGGTCATTTACCGTTCCCATAGGTTGAGGACTGAATGACTGTCCCAACTCGTTGAAGTTATCAATTAAATTAATGAATAAGCTTGTATAGTCAGAACTTGTATTCAGACTCCAGAACTGATACCCGAAACGGTTAGGAAATACAGGAGGATTAGACGGATTATAATTAGGAGCTCCATAATTAGGGATTCCTCTTTCTCTGTATTCTATTCCTGTTACAAACCATTCTACAGCACATGGCCAGCTTTCCTGCAGCATAGAATTAACCTGTGAATACTGAACTACTCCGGTGTTCATTTTGATAACATGGGACGTATGGGCGAGTTCATGTACCGTGGTTGAAAAATAATCATCAGAGTTATATTCTGTAGTTGAACCAGATCGGAATCTTGCTATTTTCAGGTAAGGAAAAACAACATAATTGATTCCCTGCCAATCTTTAGCTGTATTCTTAGCTATAATGTGCGAACGGTTTCCGCTCGGTCTGATAGGTCTTTGCAAGCCTCCAATATCTTTATAAAAATAACGGTAGGCTGCTCTGAACATATGGCCCTGCATATTTTCATAGCCAGGCATGATGTCATGACTCCAATGGTTACTTTTTATATTATTTCGAACCACTTTGGAAGGGGTAACCTGATTATCTTTTATCACGAAATGCTTTCTATCCATATGCAGCTTGAAATCTACATTTCTGTTATGTTGGAAAGGCAGACCGCTTAAGCCGTATTGACCATTTGCATTGGTGATACCTTCTCTTGTTCTCAACCCCCTTTTAGCGGTAACTTTTGCACCTTCAAAAGGGATCAGTGTATTTAATCTTGTATCAAAAATTCGGATAGTACCATATATTGGAGCACCGCCTCCGCCACCTCCGGGATTCGGGTTTGGATTGGGATACCATTGCCCGGGTTCTCCTATATTATCCCAAGGTATATTATGAGCCAGTTCCCAAGGGGTGAAGCCGGACATATTTTCAGCCCTTTGTACCAGGCTATATACAAATTTGTAATTCATATTACCAGTGCCTAAGAGTTCGATATCCTCTTCGGGAAGATACACTTCCTGAAGAATCTCATAGCTAATCCCGGTAGGTAAGGCCGTCTCGTTTTTCACCGTTGCATATTGTGGGGTAGGCTGATCAGCGGGAATATCGGGATCATGATAGAATTTACCTACTACCAATACTTCTTTATCAAGCGGATAATCATAAAGAATAAGATCGGATTGCTGAAGTGCTTCCAGCTCATCTTCTGTTGTTGGATTAAATTTAATGTATTTGTGTGTAGAGCGAATATTTACAGCAGTGAATGATCTGTTGCCTTCTGCTTTTGGTTCAGCCAGTAATGATTTGTAAGCAGCCATCATGTTTTCAATCGTATAAGGAATAGGAAGCTGTTCTCCTAATACCGTAGGTTCTCCTTCCTCAGCATATTTTGTTTCATCCTCCGAAGTGAGATTCCTGTTCATGAGTTGAGAATTGGAAGCTTCAGTGTCGAATTGCTCCATCGTATCGGAGCAGGATGCCGTTAAAAGGCAAGCCATGGCAATATAGAGGGTTATTTTTCTCATGTTTTTGATTTTTTAGTTTTTTTGCATTGTTTTCTGATCCGGTAATTGAACTACCGGATGCTTTTCTTTAAAAAGCAACATTCCAATCTGCTGACCGGAATGTATCTTTAAATTGTTATTTAGGCTCAATCCATGGTAATCCGTTCCATGGCATTGTGTAGATGAAAGGAATCCCTCCAATAGGTTGTGGATTGGGAGCAATGGGAGGCTGGGGCTGGGGAATCGCTCCGGGACCGCTAGGTGTAATAAATGCTGTTCCTCCGATAATGGAGTTCATTTGATTTCTCTTGAGTACTTTTCTAGTGATTTTCATGATAATTTTTTTTGTTTAACATGACGAAAATAGAGAAGAATTTTAGCAAAAAACAGCAGCAACTAATAAGTGCGAAGGTTGAATAAGTAAGTGCGAAAGAAAATGTTTATTCGGGTTTTCCTATGATGGAAAGAAAATCATTCTTCTTGCGGTAAGAAACATCCAGAACAGATCCGTCGCTCATCACTACCTGACCGCCTCGGCCTTTAATATACTCCTGAAGATGATCAATATTAATAAGATGCTTATGATGTATCCTGAAAAAATGGTGTTCCATCAGAATAGGTTCAAATTCATGAAGAGTTCTGGATACCATTATTTTTGATTTATCGGCAAGATAAAAAAAGGTATAGCTTGAATCTGCTTCACAGCGGATAATGTTGGATATTTCTATAAACTTAAAGCCCTGAAGAGTAGAAAGAATGATTCTGTTGTCCTTTAAATGAGTATGATGTGAAGGCTGCATTTTTTTGATATGATCCAGTGCCTTATTAACGGCAATAATAAAATCCATTTTTTTTATAGGTTTTAAAAGATAATCTGTAGCCCCATTTTTAATCGCCTGAATAGCAAAATTTTCGTAAGCTGTGATAAAAATAATCTGGGAATGAACTTCATTTAACTTTGAGAGTAAATCGAAAGTGGTTCCATCGCCCAGCTGAACATCCAGAAACAGAATGTCAGGAGAGTTTTTGATAAGGTAAATATAAGCTTCTTCAACAGAGGAAGCCCGAAATTCTATGTTGATCTCAGGAAATTCATTTTCCATAAGTAATGCAATATAATCTCTTCCGTCTTGTTCATCATCAACAATGCATGCCTGTATTTTATTTCTCATAAGGTCTTATATAAAGTTTGATTTGTGTTCCCTGCCGATTATTTTCAGTAAGGGTATTGATTTCTAAAAATATATTGGTGTCAAAAAGCTGTTTGAAAGTCTCAATTCTTTTATGAGAAAGTTTTACCCCAAAGGAGTTGTCTTTTTTCAAAGATTCCTGATTGGAGATTCCTGGGCCATTATCTTCAATGGTAATACATAAAGAAACATTCGTATAATCAAAGCTGATGATAATTTCTCCTTTTCTGTCTTTTAATCCTGAAATACCATGTTTTATGGCATTTTCTACGAAAGGCTGTATCAGTAAAGAAGGAATAGTCCAGTTTTGATCTATCTGTCCGGAAATAATAATTTTATACTCAAAAAGATCTTTTACACGGAGCTTTTCCATATCAAGATATAAAGTGAGATATTCCACTTCATCTTTTATAGACATGAAGGTTTTTTCCGAATAATAAAGTGTTTTTCGTATCATCTTGGCGAAAATATCCAGGTAGTTTTCTGTTTCGCGGTACTCTTTTTTATATAATAAAAATTGAATGGAATTAAGACAGTTGTAAATAAAATGAGGATTGATCTGAGCTTTAATAGCCTGAAGTTCAAGTTCGGCAATCTTCTTTTCATACTCCATTTTTTCCAGCTTCTTATTCCGTTTTTTATGGAGATAAGAAAAGATAATCATCAATAAAGTTCCGATAAAAATGATCACCAATATCAGCCTGAACCACCAGGTCTGCCAGAAAAGAGGTTTTATATCAAAAGTGATGTCAGAAGAAGCATAGGATTGTTTTCCGTTATATCCTAAACCGTAAACCCGGAAGGTATACTTACCCGGGGGAATAGAGCTGAAGATAATTTTAGAAGAATTATTGATCTGCCATGAATTATTAAGGCCTTCCAGTTTGTATTTATAACTTATTTTTCCCAATGAGGTATAATCAAGAAAGCTGAGATTGAAAATAACCGTATTGTGGGCATAAGCAGTCAGGCTTTTCTGTAGGTCGTAGTGCTCATTATTTTCAATCGATACTGAGTTAATGACCACCTTTTTATGAATAAATTTTTCCTGAGTCAGTAGTTTTTTGATGGAAAATATCCCAAGCCCTTTAGATGTTCCAATGAAGATGGTGTCATTTTTTATCACACAGCCGGCTACCGCATCAGAGGGAAGACCGTCTGTCTGGGTAAAATTATTGATACGTTGATTCTTTGCTGTTAGTTCGATTCTGGATATCCCAGAATTGGTGCTTGCCCAGAACGTATTTTTATTTTCTACCTCTATTTTTTTTACCTGGTCATTGATTAATCCGTTATTCTTTCCGATTTTTCTTATAATTCCTTTAGTATTAAAAATAATGATTCCATAGAGGTTAGTAGATCCCAGATAGGTGTGGCTATCTAATTTTTTGATATCCGTAAAATAGTATCCTTTTAAAAATAAAGTTTTTTTTCCCGTTCTGACATTATATTTGTACAGATCACTGAAGCTGCCAATAAACAGATTCTCCCTGTCATAAGGAAAAACCGTGTATACCCGTTCCTGAAAAAGAGTGGTTATTTTTTTGCTTTTTAAATTGTATATCAATAAACCGCCTGATGTACAGAAAAATAAGGAATCCGGGGTGTAGGAAACAATGTTTTTGAGAGAACAGTATATTTTTTTAGAAGTGTTATCGGACATATCATGAACAATAACCTTACCTGATAAACCGAAAATGGAAATATTGCCTTTTAAATACACAGCAATATTTTCATCTTTATCACCTTTATCAAGGGTTATATTTTGTATTTTATTGTTTTTGCTGATAAGAGCTCCGGCAGATTGATTGTAGCCGAGAAGAATATTCCCGTTATCTTTTGCAATGGCTTTTATATACTCAGAATTACTTTTTACAGGCAAATTGATATGATTGGCAAAAAGGGATTTTGATATGAAAAACACACCGTTATTACGCGAATTGAACCATACATTATCATCCTTGTCTACCAGAACATTATTGATCACATACCGCTCCAGTATCTTAACAGGAGTATCAAGAGTTTTCTTCTTTTCGGTCAGGGATTGGTTGAAATATAAAACGCCGCCGTTACTTATATTCAACCATAATTTATTGTTTTTATCAATAAGTCCGTAGAAGACATTCTCTTGTGTACTACAGTCATAAGACAGGATCTTTTTTATACCTGAGTAAGCAGAGAGCTGATAAACTTCAATGGTATTTTTATGTAAGAACACAAACAGATCACCTTTTTCACAGATCATACTTCCAATACCTCCTTTCCAATGTTGTTTTTTTCCGGTAGTGATGTTGTAGACAAGTATATCTCCCTGATGAGGATCATGTAAATAGAGATTGTAAGTTTGTGGCTCAAACCTGAGCGTTGCAAAAGATCTTTTCCCATAATCTAATGGGACAGGCATCTTTTTAACTTTTCCATTTTCATAGATGAAAATATTCTGAGGATTGAAATTTCCATAAAAATAAAGTCGGTTTCCGTCACGGGTAACTTTCGGAATTGAGCTTGAAAACTGATTTTTTACATAATCATTAATATTCAGATTGATAACACGGCCGTTTTTTAAATAAGCAAAATCATTCAGAAAGGGAAGAATGAATACCTCACCGTTGGGCAAAGGCTCACAGGATATAATATCAATATTCTTTAAACCTTCTTTCTTACCGTACTGCTTAAATTCTTTTCCATCAAATCTGAATAAGCCGTTATCGCTGCCTATCCAGATGAAGCCATTTTTATCTTGTCTCAGATGATAGGTATAGGAGCAGTTTAATCCTTCCTCATCACTGTAGTTCACCATCCCGGGGATCTGTGAAGGAAATAAGGAGGAAAAGAATAAACTTAGAGATAATGTGAGGAAAGTAAATAAATTTTTCACATGACAATGATAATTTCGTAAATATATAATTTGATTAAGAATAATACAATGTTTGTGGCAGAATATTGAAAAAAAACAAGATGAAAAAATTCGGATAATTTTGGACAATTTCGTACTTTTGTATGTTTGCTGAAATCATATATGTCACAAGAAATAAACCCAACCTACTCCGAAGATAATATCAGAACCCTTGATTGGCAGGAACACATCCGTCTGCGCCCCGGCATGTACATCGGGAAGCTTGGTGATGGTTCTTCCGCTGATGATGGTATTTATATCCTGTTAAAAGAAATTCTTGACAACTCTATTGATGAGTTCAGGATGAGATCAGGGAAAAGAATTGAAATAAAGCTGGACGATGGCAAAGTTACAATTCGTGACTTTGGACGTGGGATTCCGCTAGGGAAGGTGGTAGACGCTGTCTCAAAAATGAATACAGGGGGTAAGTACGATAGTAAAGCCTTTAAAAAATCTGTAGGATTGAACGGAGTTGGTACCAAAGCGGTTAATGCCCTTTCTGACTACTTCAGAGTTCGTTCTTTTCGTGACGGAAAAATGAAAGCTGCTGAATTCTCCCGCGGAATGATCAAAGAAAACTTTGATGAGAAAGAAACGTCGGACAGAAACGGTACTGAAATTTCCTTTATTCCTGATGGAGAAATCTTCCTGCATTTCAAATACAGAAAAGAGTATATCGAAAGAATGCTCCGCAACTATGCTTATCTGAATCCCGGATTAAAAATCCTGTTCAACGGAGAAACCTACTATTCTGAAAACGGTCTTAAAGACTTATTGGAAGAAGAGCTGGAAAGCGATATTCTTTATCCGATCATTCATCTAAAGGATGATGATATTGAGGTAGCCATTACCCATTCTGACAAATCACAGACAGAAACCTATTTCTCATTCGTGAACGGGCAGAATACAACGCAGGGAGGAACACACCTTAATGCATTCCGTGAAGCGTATGTAAAAACGGTTCGTGAATTTTTTAATAAAAGTTTTGATGCTTCTGACATCAGAAAGTCTATCATTGCTGCGATTTCCATTAATGTAGAAGAACCCGTTTTCGAATCCCAGACCAAAACAAAATTAGGATCTAATGATATGGGACCGAACGGACCCACTGTAAGAACATTTATTATTGATTTCCTTAAGAGTAAACTGGATAATTTCTTACACAAAAATCCGGAAATAGCAGAAGCAATCCAGAGAAAAATATTAATTTCAGAAAGAGAAAGAAAAGAACTTTCCGGAATTCAGAAACTGGCCAGAGAAAGAGCAAAAAAAGTATCTCTTCACAATAAAAAACTTCGTGACTGCAGACAGCATTATAACGATCAGAAAGCCGAAAGAAAGGGAGATACGCAGATCTTCATTACCGAAGGAGATTCTGCATCCGGATCCATCACAAAATCCAGAGATGTAGAAACGCAGGCCGTATTTTCATTAAAGGGTAAACCGCTTAACTGCTATGGTCTTACCAAGAAAGTAGTGTATGAAAATGAAGAATTTAACCTTCTTCAGGCAGCTTTAAATATTGAAGAAAGTCTGGAAGACCTGAGATACAACCAGGTAATTATTGCTACCGATGCCGATGTTGACGGGATGCACATCCGTCTGCTGATGATTACTTTCTTCCTGCAGTTCTTTCCGGATCTGATTAAAAACGGACACCTTTATATCCTTCAGACTCCGTTATTCAGAGTAAGAAATAAAAAAGAAACAAGATATTGTTATACAGAAACAGAAAGAATAAAAGCATTAAACGAACTGGGGAAAAATCCTGAAATCACCCGATTTAAGGGATTAGGAGAAATCTCTCCGGACGAATTTAAGCATTTCATTGGTAAAGATATCCGTTTAGAACCTGTAGTAGTGGGGAAAGACCAGACGATTGATCAACTTCTGGAATTCTACATGGGAAAAAATACTCCCGACAGACAGACCTTCATTCTTGAAAACCTTGTAGTAGAAGATGATAAGGATATTGATAAAAAAGAAATGCTGGATGAATTAGAAAATTAAAAAAACTTATAACTTAAAAAGCTGGTTGTAAAAAGCATTGCAGACTGAAAAAAGCACACTTTTGGATGAAGTAGGAAATTTAAAACTTACACAGCCAATAAATTAAAATGAGACTAAGTAACCGTAATAAAGCGTCAATTTATAACTCTTTGAGTACACTGCTTGTAATGATGGCAGTATTTGGTTTAACTGTATTCGTAGCTAATGAATATAGATTTCATGCCATGGGTAAAGAAAGTTATTTATTAATTATTGTTCCTGTTTTGCTGCTGATTATCTTTTATATCAGAGGAAGACAGATTTTTGAATATGACAGTGATGGAGAAGCTTTGAATTTTAAAAACAGGAATGTCATTCCTTTTTTTAACAAACCTCTTCATGACGAATTTCCAAAATATAAACTGATAAAATATGATGTAGTTAGTATCCTGTTCTTCAAAAGATTATATATTACCGTTTCCAGTAAGAATAATGGTTCTACCATACTCAAATATCAGATCTCTTATTTAGGCGACAAAGAAGTAAACGATTTAAAACTCTCTCTGAACAAAGTAGTGAAAGCTAATAAAGAGAAAAAAGATAAAATAGATGACGACAGAAGAATATTCGTATGAGGGTGAAAGCCTAAAAAAAGTTTCCGGCCTGTACAAAGACTGGTTTCTTGATTATGCTTCCTATGTAATTCTGGATAGAGCTATCCCTTCAATATATGACGGTTTAAAACCCGTTCAAAGAAGAATTATGCACTCCATGCGGGAGCTGGAAGACGGCCGTTATAATAAAGTGGCCAATATCGTGGGAAATACCATGAAATATCATCCACATGGTGATGCTTCCATTACAGATGCCATGGTGCAGATCGGGCAGAAAGAACTTCTAATAGATACGCAGGGAAACTGGGGTAATATTTACACTGGAGACTCTGCAGCTGCCGCGAGATATATTGAAGCAAGGCTGACACCTTTTGCCCTGGAAGTAGTCTTTAATCCTAAAACTACAGATTGGACTAAGTCTTATGACGGAAGAAACAATGAACCTATCGATTTACCGGTGAAATTCCCGCTGCTTCTCGCACAGGGAGTAGAAGGTATTGGAGTAGGACTTTCTACAAAAATACTTCCTCATAACTTTAATGAACTTATTAACGCATCCGTAGCCTATTTAAAAGGTAAGAAATTTGAACTCTATCCGGACTTTTTAACGGCCGGTTATCTTGATGTTTCAGAATATAATGATGGTCACAGAGGAGGAAAGGTAAGAGCAAGAGCCAAAATTACCCAGACGGATAAACATACATTAGTAATTTCTGAACTTCCTTACTCCAAAACAACAACAGATCTTATTGACTCTATTCTAAAAGCCAACGAGAAAGGAAAGATCAAAATCAAAAAAATTGAGGACAATACTTCAGATAAAGTAGAAATCCTGATCCATATTCATAATGATGTTTCACCGGATAAGACTATTGATGCGCTGTATGCATTTACAGACTGTCAGGTAACAATTTCTCCGAATGCCTGTGTAATTGTAGGCGATAAACCTATGTTTCTGAATGTATCCGATATTCTTAAAACGAATACAGATCATACCGTTTCATTACTGAAGAAAGAATTGGAAATAGAACTTCATGAACTTCAGGAAAGCTGGCACTTCTCTTCACTGGAAAGAATTTTCATTGAAAACAGAATTTATCACGATATTGAAGAGGTAAAAACCTGGGAAGAGGTATTGAAGACCATTGATGCAGGATTAAAACCTCATACCAAACATCTTTTAAGAGCCGTTACAGAAGAGGATATCTTAAAACTGACAGAGATCAGAATCAAGAGGATTTCAAGATTCGATTTAGATAAATTTAAAGAAAATATTGCATCACTGGAAGTTAAAATAGAACAGGTGAAATACAACCTGGCCAACCTGATCGCTTATGCTATCGATTATTATTTAAATATTCAGAAAAAATACGGTAAAGACAAACAAAGAAAGACAGAGCTTAGAATCTTTGATACCATTGATGCTACGAAAGTGGCCGTAGCCAATGAAAAATTCTATGCAAATTTCGAAGAAGGCTTCATTGGAACATCTCTGAAGAAAGATCAGTATTTATTCGACTGTTCCGACATTGATGATATCATCACATTCAGAAAAGACGGAAGTATGAAGGTTGTAAAAGTGGAAGCTAAAACTTTTATTGGTAAAGATATCCTTCATGTTGCCGTATGGAAGAAAAACGATAAAAGGACAGTCTATAATATGATCTACCGGGAAGGCCGTGAAGGACCCTATTATATGAAACGCTTTTCTGTAACCGGAGTAACCCGAAATACAGATTATCCGTTAGCTTCAGATAAAAAAGGTTCTGAAACACTGTATTTCTCAGCCAATCCTAATGGTGAGGCAGAAACCGTAACCGTGCTTTTAAAGCCAAACCCAAGAATCAGAAAGAACAAAATGGAGATCAATTTCTCCGATCTGGCCATCAAAGGCCGTGATTCCAAAGGAAATCTGGTAACTAAATATGCTGTTAAGAAAGTAGATATGAAGGAAGAAGGAGTTTCTACGCTGGCACCCAGAAAAATCTGGTTTGATGATACGGTAAGAAGACTGAATGCCGATGCAAGAGGAACATTGTTGGGAAGCTTTAAAGGAGATGACAAAATTTTGACCATCAATACAAATGGTGAAGTAAAACTGGTATCTTTTGACCTTGGTAATCGTTTTGATGATGAATATCTGGTATTGGAAAAATGGAGACCTGCACAGCCAATCACCTGTATCTATTACGATGGAGAAAAAGATATTTATTTCATCAAGAGATTCCTATTGGAAAATACTGTCAATGTACAGACTTTTATGCCTTCTGAACATCCGAAATCATTCATCGAAAATGTAATTGTTGCCAACAATGTCACGGCAGAAATCATCTTCGCAAAAGATAAAGGAAAGGAACGTGAGCCGGAAACAGTAAATATTGATGAATTCATAGCCGTAAAAGGAATAAAGGCTATTGGAAACCAGTTTACCAAGTTCAAAGTGAAGGCAATCAATATTACCATCCCTGAACCGGTAGAAGAAGAGCCTGAAGTATATGAAGATCCTGAACCTGCAGGAGAAACTGATGAAGAAGGAGGAATTATAGGTGATCTGTTCCAGGGTGACGAATCTTAAAATTAAAGAGAAATGAACATTTTAATATTATTTATTGCAATTACAGCTATTATAAGCTTCATAGCTTTTAATAATCCCGCTATTACGGAAAAATATAAATTTAATGTTGGTGCTATTCTTCATAAAAAAGAATATATTCGATTGCTTTCATCAGGATTTTTACATGCTGATATCATGCACCTCGTATTCAATATGTTTACACTGTATTTCTTTGCACCTATTGTCATTCAGAGCTTCGGAAATATAGGATTTATCATTGTATACCTGGGAGCAATATTGCTGGGGAATTTTCTCTCATTATACATTTATCAAAAACAGCCCTGGTACTCTGCCGTAGGAGCGAGTGGTGGTGTTTCAGGAATTCTTTTTGCTTCCATAGCACTGATTCCTGATCTTAAGATATATCTTTTCTTTATTCCGATTGGTATTCCTGGATTTATTTTTGGGTTAGTCTATTTCGGGTATTCTGTATATATGATGCTGAATCCGAGAATACATGATAATATCGGACATGCTGCTCATTTGGGAGGAGCTTTTTTGGGATTAATATATGCTGTCATCAATGCACCGGAACATGCCATGCAAAATGGAATTTATATAGGAATCATGTCACTTCCGCTCATCTATTTGGGCTATGAAATATTTGTAAGGAAACGAATAGGATAAAAAACTATTCTTAATCAAAATATAAAAACCAATGAACACATAAGAGTTAAACAGTTTCATCATGATACTGATCTATGGTTCATTGGTTTTGCTTTTTCTGCTAAAGATGGTATTCTTTAAAAGCCGATTTCTGGTTCGGGGTATTTTTCTATCTGTTTCTACCTTTTGGTTGTATGAAGCAGGCTTTCAATATCAGCCTATTGATAAAGCGATCGAAGATGCTGTTCAGTATTTTATTGAAAATCCTGTTAAAAATAAAAAAACCAGCTCCTAAAAGCTGGTTTTATCCAATTATCTTGTGATTT
The DNA here is from genome assembly GCF_003201365.1 of Chryseobacterium sp. CBTAP 102. Taxonomy (NCBI): domain Bacteria; kingdom Pseudomonadati; phylum Bacteroidota; class Flavobacteriia; order Flavobacteriales; family Weeksellaceae; genus Chryseobacterium; species Chryseobacterium sp. CBTAP 102. The sequence continues at coordinate 644,498 of NZ_QICX01000001.1, read as the reverse complement.
TCTGAGTTACATTTTTATTGGAAATAACACAGGCTTTGCTGCAGTTATTGGCATTTGAAATATTAACCTGTACCAATGCCGGCAATGATCTGTACTCTTCCTTGTTGTAAGGCGCTTCAGTACCATTACTTCCACCTCCTTTAATATCATACTGTACCTGGGCTACTCCTGTGAATCCTGCCGCAGGTTTGAATGAAAGCGCTCCGGTAGTTGGGAAATACGTCCATGTTCCCTGACTGTTGGTATAGACTCCATCTGTTATATTGGGAATCACAGCTCCGTTATTATCCAAAAAACGGAATGAATTAAAATCAAGATTGTTATACGAAAGGGTTGGAGGGTTTTGGCCATTTGCCGATGAATAAGCCGCATCATTAAGCAAAGGGTAATAGATTGACTTTATCCCCGGGCAACCTGCAAACAAATCATCGGTTACTTCAGCAGCATAAGGTCTTGTAACCCCTAAGTTTTTCAATAAATGAATATTTTTGGCAGCTCCGGTAGAAGCGGCAAATCCGATTCTGAAAGTAGAAGGTGCTGAAGTATCCAGCGTTCTTACTGTACTGTTGGAAATGGTAGTCTCAGTATATTTCAGAGAAGTAGGGTAGTAATAATTATCAATCACTTTTTCTTTTACCGTTCCGTGCTGTATTTCCAGGGTTATATTGTAACCGCCTGCCGGATTGGGAACAAGGGTAACATATGCTTTACGGAACCTTGCATCATTTTCATTTTGAGGAATTGTTGTTCCGCCACTTTCAATGCTGAATTGTTGAAGAGTCGTATTTTTAATGCCAATGTATTTTCCTGTAGCCGTATCGAGATAAGCAGATCTGTTGCTGCTTGAAGGGGATGCATTAGTGGCAATACTATAAAGCAACGGATACCCATTATATCCGGCAGGTTCAGCAGAAGACAGGTATTGATTTCCACGCTTTCCTCTTAATGAAACATTACTTCGTCCATCAGCAAGTCCCACTCCAAATATTCCATTTCTAACCCTTTCGCCCTGGTTAAAGCTTGTTTTAAAGTTTCCGAATTCATCCAGACCTATTCCCAGATAGGCCCCTCTCAGTCCTTCTGTAGATTCTCCTCCGCGTACAAAGCTATATCCTAGTCCTCCACCAAAGTATCCGAGATTAAGCTGGTTTTTAGGGATAGATCCATCCAATAAGAAGATAGAAATCCCATCTCCTCCGTTGGTATTCCCCCCATAAATAGCGAATTCAAACTCGAACTTGATTCCCTGGTCACTCTTGAATATTTTATCAGCAAGTATCACTCCTCCCGAGATATTATTGACACTTCGGGTAAGTCTTAGTCCATCCGTAGTAAAGGTTGCATCATTCTGAACGCCGCTGGTAACTACCTTATAAGCTTCCTGAGGCTGCAGACCCTGGGTGAAATTTACAAAATACGGATAGCCGGTTCCCTGTTCGTTCTGTGCCTGAATATTCTGAGAAAAAATAAACAAGGAAAACGTAAACAAGAATCTTTTGTATCGTAAAATTGAGCTGCTTTTTATCATAACTCAATTATTTAACAACGAAAACAATATTAATAAAAGAACAGTCTGTTGCTGCTGCTTTTACATTATAGGTCATTACTCCATCATCAGAAATAGAAATGTTACTGAATACATTAGGATCAGCATCCGTTACATAATAGTAAAGGTCTTTACTTGACGGAAAAAAAGGAATTGCAGCAGGAGCACTGGTACTTTTTGCTTTTGGAGATCCAAACTGAGTTTTATACAAGGTATATAAATCTTTAGTTCTACCATTAGCTGTGGTGGAAGTGTCAAAAGAAACACTTGGCATGTAAAACATTTTTACAGCATTACTGCTGATACAAAGCCAATCAGGTTTAATTGGAGTTCCGATATTCTGACTTAAACATTTTTTGTCGGTATCATAGATAAGAAGTGAGTTAGCCGGATTTACGATTGCATCTCTTTTTGCTGTGGTAAGTCTGGGTATCAGCATTCCTTTATTTTGGCTATAAACATCCAGAATAGCACTTTCTTCAGGTGTGGATGTGTTAATCCCAACTTGTGCGAAAGAAAGTGAGCTTGCTAAAACGATTGGTAGAAATAATTTTTTAATCATGATGTCTTAATAATTTTTTATCTGTGTATTGTATGTTTTTTTGAAGAAATATTCATCAGGCTTAATTCTTTAGGGAAATAACTATCATCAGCAAGTTCATTGAAATAATGAATTGTTCGGCTTAAAACATGGTATAATAAGATCCGTTCTTTCAAAAGCTCACCATAGATATAGCAAGTATGATTCATCAGGAAACGTTCTAAGTCTAACCTTGATAGTCGAAAAAGTAAATTGAATTATGTAGCTGTATAAGCTTTTAAATAAGTAAGATTCATATTCCTCGTGTTTTTTGCAAATATACAAAGAAATATTCAAGTGTTTGTGTTTATAGAATTAATTCTAAATTTCTCTCAATAATTAACGTATTTTATTTTAAATTTTTAAATAATTTATAAATCAATGAGATTTTTTTTATTATGCAAATCTTTCTATTGTGTTAAGAAATCTTAAAAAACTGATGATATTGATACTTGAAAATGAAGAAAAAAATTACCTTTTTAATACAAAGACTGAATAAGAATCTATTTTGAAAAATTATTCAACGCATCATTCAAAGTGCTTAGAAAATTAATATGCTTTGTTTTATTACTTTCAAAAATAAAATCCTTCATGCTTTTGCTTTTATATTGGCTAAAATCACCTATAATAGCCAATCCTATGCGATAGTTTGAGAACTTCTGAAGAATCTCTCCGGCAATTTTTGTTTTTAAATCAAAGAACGCAGGACTTATATTTTTTTCGTGAAGAATAACTTTATCAAAGCCCTGATAATAGATATTTCCCATAAGATCCAGCCCGTCCTGAGCAGACTGGATAATGAGGTCATCAGAAATAATTTCTGCAATTTTTAGAGTATTGATTTCGTGTGATTTGATGAACATGATGTAAATAATAATTATTTCCTTCCGTAAATAAACCTGTCGTTTTCAGATAAATCCTTCAATAATCGAACATTAGAAAAATCCTGATACAATTCCAGCGTTTCAGAACCCAGTTTCTGATTGATTTCTAAAAACAAAAGTCCGCCTTCATTCAAATGCTTTTTAGCATCTTCAGAAATTTTTCTGTAAAAGATCAGCGCATCTGAAGTAGGGGAGAAAAGCGCCATTTTTGGTTCAAATTCTTTTACTGAATCAGCAATTTCTATTTCTTCTTCAATCCCGATGTAAGGCGGATTTGAAATAATGATGTCATAGTTTTCAGCCAGTTCGAAATTGAGATAGTCCGCATGGATGAACCGGATTTCCAATTGATGATACTCTGCATTTCTTTTTGCGGTCTTCAATGCGTTTTCGGAAAAATCAACAGATGAAACGTTTGCTTCCGGAAAATATTTCTTTAAAACCAGAGGGATAACTCCGCTTCCGGTTCCTATATCCAGAATCTTTAAATTCTGAATTTTAGACTTAGAACCTTGTATTTCTCTGATAGCAATTTCCAACAGCTCCTCCGTTTCAGGGCGGGGAATTAATACATTTTCGTCTACAAAGAATTTCATTCCGTAAAATTCTGTTTCTCCCAATATCTGCTGATAAGGTCTTCCGGTTTTAAGTTCTGAAATAAAATGACACAACTTTTCTTTATCATCAGTCAGAAGTTCCTGTTCAGAGAATCTTCTCTGCTGAAATGCATCGAAACCTGCGATTTGATGAATGAATAAAGACGATAAAAACACAGCTTCCGACTCCGTGTAAAGGCCGGAAAGTTCTGTCCTGAAATATTTTTTAAATGCTGAAATTGTCATTTATCTTGTAAAAACCAGTTTTGTATCCGTAGACTTCTCTTCATCAATTCTGTATCCTTCATAGTTGAATGCTTTTACATCCTCCAGTGTTTTGGCATTGGTTTCTGCACAGAATCTTACCACAAGACCTCTTGCATGCTTTGTATACACCACAATGGTCTTCAGTTTTCCATCTTTTAATTCATAAAAATCAAAATCGATTACTTTGTGGTTCAGTTTCTTTCTGTCAATTACTTTTCCATATTCATTGCTGGCAAGTTGAAGTAGGATTTCTCCTTTTTTCATTTCAGAATTCAACTGTTCTGTAATCTTTTCTCTCCAGAATTCATACAGATTTTTGTATTGTTCAAATTCAAAAGGACGGCCCATTTCAAGCCTGTAAAGCATCACTTTATCCGAAGGTTTCAGTAACCCGTAAAGCCCGGAAAGTATTCTGTAGTTTTTTTGCAGGTAATCTACGGCATTTTTATCCAATGTTTTGGCATCCAGACCTCTATAAACCTCTCCTGTAAAGGCAAACATTGCAGGAGCAGATTCTTTTGCTGTAGGTTTGGATTTCCATTTTTGATTTCTTTCCCAGTTTTCATCAGCAAGTTTAGGCGATATTTCCATAAGGTCGGAAAGATATTTTGGCGATTTTTCTTTTAAATAAGACTGTATCAATACTGCATCTTCAATGAATCTCGGAGTAGAAGATTTCAAAAAATCTGTTGAATTTTCCACGTTCATTAATTTTGCAGGTGATGTTATAATTTTCATAATGTTAAAATACAGATAAGTGTTTAATATCAATAAAATTCATCATCATCATTGCGATAAAATCAATCATAAAATGACAGATGATCAGAATTTTAATATTTGAATAGCGTTTATAAAATACAGCAAACACGATCCCGATAAAGAAAGGTCCGAGAACCTGGCTTACGGTACCGTAAGTACTATGTAAAATTCCAAATAAAACCGATGAAATAACAATTGCAACGGTGGGATTGTTATAAATTTTTTCCAGCCTGGGCTGTACATAGCCCCGCATCAGGAATTCCTCTACAATAGCAGCGGTAAGGCATGTAAAAATAACTAAAAAATAATTATTTCTAAAAATGGGAGCAAGGTTGAGAAGCTTATCACTTATTTTTTCCTGCATAAAAAATTGGATCGCTGCATTCAGAATGCCTCCGCCAATCAAACAGATAAAATATAGGCTCACCACAGCTCTGATATAAAATGCAGCAGGGTATTTTTTCTCTTCCTTAAGTAAAAAAGTTTTCTTTTCAATAAAGATGCTGTACAGAAATACAATGATAAGAATGATCCATAGCACAATTCTGTTGAGAAAAAAATTGACTTCTGTGATTCCTTTTGTTCCCGTTACCATTGTAACAGCTGGAAAACCATACAGCATTGCAGCTGCCAAAATAATAAAGGTGAGCAAAATTCCGGCAGAATATTTCCCGCTAAAACTCATAATTCAGTACCCTAAACCTAGAACTTAAACAATCCCTTTTCCCTGACGGATAATTTCCGGTTCTCCCGAAGTGAGGTCTACAATAGTGGAAGCCACATTATCTCCATACCCTGAATCAATCACAATATCTACCAGATGATCATATTTTTCTGCAATAAGTTCTGGATCGGTAGAATATTCTATGATTTCATCATCATCTTTAATGGAAGTAGAGGCAATGGGGTGACCCAGTTTTTCAACAATAAGTTGCGGAATCGGATGATCAGGAACACGAATACCAATTGTTTTGTGACCTTTGTAAGCTAAAGGTAAACTTTTATTGGCTTCAAGAATGAAAGTAAACGGTCCCGGAAGATGACTTTTCAGAAACCGGAAAATTGAAGTGTCAATCGGTTTGGTAAAGTCCGAAAGATGGCTGAGATCATTACAGATAATGGAGAATTTAGACTTCTCAAGTTTCATTTTTTTGAGCTGAGCCAGTTTTTCCATGGCTTTTATATCAAAAATATTACAGCCCAGAGCATAGATTGTATCAGATGGATAGATAATCAGCCCGCCATTATTTAATGTTTTAATAACCTCATTCACAAGATTTTCCTGTGGGTTGTCCGGATAAATTTTTAATATTTTTGCCATAAAACAAAGATACAAATAATAAAATAGTTTTCATAAAAGTCCTTTATTTAAAAGAAAAATTAGGATTTTTGAAAAATATTCGTACCTTTGCAATCCAATATCGCGGGATGGAGCAGTAGGTAGCTCGTCGGGCTCATAACCCGAAGGTCATCGGTTCGAGTCCGGTTCCCGCTACTAAGCAAGTGTTTTCGTTAAACACTCTAAAAATACACCGCGGGATGGAGCAGTAGGTAGCTCGTCGGGCTCATAACCCGAAGGTCATCGGTTCGAGTCCGGTTCCCGCTACTAAGCAAGTGCTTTCGGTAAGCACTCTAAAAATACACCGCGGGATGGAGCAGTAGGTAGCTCGTCGGGCTCATAACCCGAAGGTCATCGGTTCGAGTCCGGTTCCCGCTACTAAGCAAGTGTTTTCGGTAAACACTCTAAAAATATACCGCGGGATGGAGCAGTAGGTAGCTCGTCGGGCTCATAACCCGAAGGTCATCGGTTCGAGTCCGGTTCCCGCTACTAAACGAAAGAGAAGCAATCATATTGCTTCTCTTTTTTATTTTCTGGTCATTGCAGACAAAACGATGTTGATAGTAAATTTGAATCAAAACCTATTCAATTTCCTTCCATTTTTTATAAGCTTCTTTCATACAATGCCCGCATGGACGGTAATTATTTTGTAATGCTTCTTTTTCATCTGCAAAGAAAACTCTGTTTTCCATCTTCATTCTTTTTCCTGACCGGCAGCTGAGTAATCCGTAGATTTTTAATTTTTTATTTCCTCCAAATCGAACTTCTCTGCTGTGGATTTTACTTCTCAGATTTTCAGATGATAGTTGTGAATGTTGAATCATGGTTCATCTATTTATAGCGTTTAATCATTAACTGGCTGCATCATGAAAAATAATGCCCAAAGCATAGCGGTTTCCTTCTTTAACTTCACTTACACCATGTTTCATATGGACTCTGTAATAGCCCTTGTTTCCTTTTTCCGGTTTGAACTGAGTGGTAAAAATTAGAACGTCCCCTTTTTTAGGTTGTAGAACAATGGCTTTTGACTGTGCTCTCGGAATCTGCTGGGTAAGCACAAATTCACCGCCCGTAAAATCCTTTTCTGGTTCGCTGAGCATTAATACAATTTGGATAGGAAAGTATAGGTCTCCATATAGATCCTGGTGCAGCGTATTGAATCCGCCTTTTCCATATTTCAAAATTAAAACCGTTGCTTTTTGCTGCCCATTAAGGTGGCATTGGTCTAAGAATTCCTGATGATCTGAAGGAAATTGAGTGTCTATATGTAAAGCTTTACACCATGCATTAGCAACAGGAGCCAGATAAGGGTAAATATTTGTTCGTATGGTTTGAATGATTTCAGGTAATGGATAGGTAAAATATTTATATTCACCCAGTCCGAAACGATGTCTGGCCATGATGACTGTTTTACGATAGAGAGAAGAATGATGATAATTTGATTTCAATAGTTCACATTCTTCCTCAGACAACAGATCAGGAATGATAGCATATCCGTTTTGATGCATTGTTTCCGTAATACTCTGCCAGTCTGTATTCTTGATTGTATGAATAATATTTTTCATTGCTTTTGAATTTATGCTGCAAAAGTCTATAGTTCTTCAGAACAATACAATCCAAAACATGCGGTATTTTATACATGAATAAAGAGTTATAAAGCATCTGGACTATTGATTTAATGTATTTCTGGATGATACCACTGGTCCTGTTTAAGGCTACCTTTGCCCTGTTAATAAAAATAGATATAACGATGAATTACATTATTAAAAAGGCAAGTCTTGAGGATCTTGATGAAACAGCTGAATTGTTCAATCTTTATCGTGTTTTTTACAGACAGGAATCAGATGTTGAAAAAGGTAAGGCTTTTCTCAAAGAACGTTTTATAAACCGTGAGTCCGATATTTTTCTTGTGATGGTAAATGAGAAAGCAGTAGGTTTTGTACAGCTTTACAAATTATTTCATTATACCAAATTACAAAGGCAATGGCTGCTAAGTGATTTGTTTGTGCATCCGGATTATAGAGGAAAAGGTCTTTCCGTAGCATTAATTGACCGTAGCAAAGAATGGTGTGAAGAGACAGGAGCGTGCGGGCTGATGCTTGAAACCGAAAAAACAAATGACATAGGAAACACATTATATCCACGCTGCGGGTTTGAATATGACGGATTGCATAATTATTACCACTGGTGGAAATAAAATAAAGCTGTTTAACCCTAATCATAACCACCTTTTTTTGAGCTGGTTTACTTCTATAATGATAAGTAGTATTAGTTCTACAGTTTTGAACATTTAATTCTACAGGTATTTTCAGCCAGCAGAAGGGTATAGTCCTATTTTTGTAAAGCTCTTACAGATCATGGGTAGGACAGTTGATCTGTAGAGCGTATGCAAAAAAATCTCTGCCTAATTTTCTACTTTTTCCCCAAGGTTTTATGATTAGTACCACAAAACTGCTTTTTCCGGCGGAGATTTTTTGCTTTTGAACAAAAAAGAGAATGGCACTGCCATTCTCTTTTTTATTTTTTTTAATATGATTTAAATATTATTGTGCCAGTTGAGCGTAAGGAGTAAGTTTGTTGTCATCAGACATTGTCTGTCCTAAAAAATCTCTTTTCTGATCAGCTTTCATTCTGCCGGCAGCAGCACTTGCATTGAAATAAGCTTCACTTAGTTTTGTAGCGATATCAGAAGGTTTGAATTCGAATTTTGTATCTCCTTCAACTCCTAAATAACCGTTCTTTCTTGTAAGGTTGGTAATATAATTGTTGTAATTGATCATTGTCCCTCTCATCATATTGTTATGATATTCCATACATTTCTTGGCTTTTTTGGATGAGTTGTTCAGGATACAGTTTTTCATGTTGTTTCTGTATAAAAACCATTCAGACTCTACAATACCATATTCTCTGCCTAAAGCAATTTTTCCGTTATTCACAATATTATTATCACCTTCTTTTGTAGCGATCGTCTGAAGATGCTGAATCACCAATGGAACGGTGGCTTCAATTTTTGATTTTGTATCTTTCAGTATGCTAAGATCGGCAGCAGGAGAACCTTTCTTTTGTGCTGTAGTAACATTAAAAATAAGCAGTAATAGTACAATCAGTAAATTATATCTTTTCATGAGAAATTTTTAAAGCACTAAAATAAATATAATTTCCCGGTTAAAACAAATACATTTTAATATTTATTTAATAAAATTTAACAATTCTATAATGTATATTATTCATTGTTATAAAAATGATGTGTTTAAGGTCTTTATTGAAGTGATTTTTGTAATCTAAATTGTTAATACAGCTCAATGTGTGTATTTGAGTCCTAATCAATGTAAAATGTTTTACGCAAGGATAAAAAAACACTACTCATAATGATGGTAGTGTTTTGTAAAAGTAATTTATTTGAAATAATGGGTGATTTTTTCACTTTCAGGGACAACTTTAGAGTCAAAATGTTCCAGTAATTTTCCTTCCGGGCTGATCAGAAACTTATTGAAATTCCAGCTTATGGTGGCATCCATTACTCCATTTTGAGATTTGTGGGTAAGATAATCGAATACAGGAGTGATTTTTGAACCTTTTACATCCACTGAGGTGGTAAGCGGAAAGGTTACCCCATAATTCTTTTCACAGAAAGACTTGATTTCCACATTATCATGAAACTCCTGATCTGCAAAATTATCAGAAGGAAAGCCTACCACAACCAGTTTATCACCATAATCTTTGTAAAGCTGCTCCAATCCTTTGTATTGAGGAGTGTATCCGCACTTGGATGCCGTGTTTACAATAAGAATATATTTCCCTTTGTATTCAGAAAAATCAATTTTTCCGCCGTCTATGGATTCAATCTTAAAATCATAAATTGATTTTGCAGGTTTTGGACCGTTGGAATCATCCGATTTAATAAATGATGAAAGGCCTATGATTCCTATAAGCACCATTCCGATAAAAAGTATTTTTTTCATTTAAAAAGATTTTACTATTGTTTTATGTATTAGATTATTGATCATTTTTGCTGCACTTTTGTTTTTTCCGGTTTTATTTCTAGTTAAAATCCATTTTTCCAGAAATATCAAATTTAGGGTTATTAAATCCTTATGCAATAGTATTTTTTATTGTTTTGAATTTTTTAACTGATTTATCAATTCTTATCAAGATATAAAACCCTGGCAGAGATTATCCCGACAAACCAAATGAAACATTTCTTCAAGGTTAGTTGAAATCCCGGATTTAATGTAGAGGTTTTGGTATAAAAGATCAGTTTTGTTGAAGAGTTTTTCGTGAAATTAGAATTGAAAATTCATTTAATTAAAATTTAATCAACTTTATTTTATTGATTATTAATATTTTACATTTTAAAATCTTTTATCACTAAAAAAATAGTTGTTAGATTCAAATTTATTTCTACATTTGTATAACTAATTTCTTAGTGATATAGAATTGAAAAGTTTTATATCAATATAACTGATAAATGAACAGGATATGAAAATTCAGACTTTAACAAAAGCAGAAGAACAGGTAATGCAGTATGTATGGAAAATAGAAAAAGGATTTCTTAAGGATGTTCTGGATCTTTTTCCGGAACCAAAACCACACACCAATACAGTCTCTACTATTTTAAAAGTATTGAAAGACAAAGAATTTGTAGACTATCGTGTACATGGAAGACAGCATGAGTATTTTCCGCTTGTTTCAAAAGAACAATATTCCGGAAAGACCATGAAAAGTCTTGTGAAAAACTATTTCAAAGGCTCTTACAAGAGTGCCGTTTCATTTTTGGTAGAAAAAAATGAAATGACAGTAGAAGATCTTGAGATGTTATTAGATGAACTCAAAAACAAAGATTAGTACTTATGGAAGCAATACTTTTATACTTTGGGAAAACTATTTTATGTTCGGGTGTAACGTTTTTGTACTATCAGTTGTCATTAAAAGACAAGACATTCCATCATTATAACAGATTTTATCTGCTGGGAGCGATTGTGATATCACTTTTGTTGCCGCTCATTAAAGTAGATGATTTTACGATAGAGGTAAATAATGATGTATATATGCTTCTTGATAAGATTCAGAATTTTAATACAGAAAAAAATATAAACAATGGTAACCTTTATTTTAACATTACTTTTTCAGCTCTGGGACTGGTTTCTTTCTATTTTCTAGGGAAACTTATGTATGGGATTTTTAAAATCCAGCAGTTTAAGAAACAGTTTAATAAAGAAAGTTTTGACGGGATCAACTTTTACCGTACAGACCTTAATGAAGCTCCTTTTTCCTACTTTAAAAATCTTTTCTGGAAGAACGCCATTACTTTGCATTCTGATATTGGAAAACAGATTTTAAAGCATGAAATGGTACATATTGAGCAGAAACATTCCTTTGATAAGATCTTTATTGAGATTATTACCTCAGTTTTCTGGTTCAATCCGTTTTTTCATGTCATCAAAAAAGAAATTAATTTAATCCACGAATATCTGGCTGATAAAAAAGCCGTAAAACAATCGGACACCAAAGCATTTGCGCAGATGCTTTTAGCAAGCCACTTTTCCGGAACACAGTTGCCTGTTACCAGTCCGTTTCTAAGTTCAAACCTTAAAAAAAGACTTAAGATGTTACAAAAACCAAAAACCAAATTCGGATATGCGCGAAGAATTTTTGCCTTGCCGGTTGTTTTCTCACTGGCCTTTGCTTATCTGGTAAATGCTAAAAACAGAGAAATTGAAGAAACCAATCTTTCCATCAAAAAAGTAGTTTCAGAAATCAAGAAAGATACGATAAGACCAGTAAGACCTGAAGGATCGGGTCAGGAAAAAATGACAGAATTGAAAGCCGTGTCACCGGATGATCAGAAAAAAATAACCAATCTTGAAAAGAAGATAAAAGAAAAAGAGAAAGAGCTGGAAGGTTTGGATCCCGAAAGTGATCTCTTCAGTGATAAAATAGAAGAAATAAGCAATCTGGCATCAGAGATAGGAGAGATTGCCTCAAAGGTTGAAGTTGATCAGTATTTCAATTCTGCGGAATGGAAGAATCAGATGAAGGAGCTTGAGAATATGGAACCTCTTAGTAAAAAGGAGCTTCGAAAGATTGAAAGAGCTGCCAAAAAAGCGGAAAGAGAAGCTGCCAAAATAGGCGAACTGCCCATTCCTCCGGTACCACCTAAAGCACCAAGAGAGCCGAAAATAACCTATTTTAAAACAAACAAAATTGTTAATTATAAAGATCTGAGCGCTCAGGAAAAAGAAGAAGTACGTAAAGCAATGGCGGAAGCTAAAAAAGCACTGAAAGAAGCGGGAAAAGCCAGAATTGAGGGTGAAAAAGCAAGAATAGAAGGTGCAAAAGCCCAACTGGAGGGAAATAGAATAAGATTAGAAGGAGAGAGAATCCGGATTGATGGAGACAAAATCCGAAGAGACGTTGAAAAGGCCCGCACGGAAGCCGAAAAAAGATCAGCAAGCTTCAGAGACGGTACTTTTATTAAAGTGATCAGCGGTTCACCCGGTGTTATTGTAATGAATGCTGACTTTATTAAAAAAGACAGCAACGGAAACATCGCAATGAATGGGGTGAAAAAATTTAAAATAAGCGGTACTGATGATGTAAAATATAAGTATTACATTGACGGGAGAGAAGTTTCACAGGATGATATGAACTCATTAGATACCAATAATATATCGAGAGTTAACGTCAACACTCAGAAGAATGGAGAAGTAAAGCAGGGGGAAGTAAGAATTGAGACAAAGAAGTAAATTTCTGCAAAGCTTTGTCAGTTTTAAAAATGGCAAAGCTTTTTTTATGAATAGATAAATACATAGAATATGAAAAAAAATTATTTGCTTTTATTAGCTTTTTTAAGTGTTTTTGTGAATGCACAGGTAAACAGATTTTTCTATGACTATAAATATATTTCAGATTCTACCAATAGAGCAGAAGTGAAAAGCGATGTAATGCTTTTGGATATTGATAAAAATGGATCTAAATATTACAGCCGTGAGAAATTTGTTGCAGGCTCCACAACCAAAGCAGATATTGCCAGACAGATGAAAGGAGGATTCGGAGGCAGTATTAATATTAAAAGAAATATAAAACAGGGAACCATTAATAGCACGGTCACAAAAAAATATCCGGATTATAGTGTTTCATTCTCTGAAAATATAGGGAATACTACTTATAAGATGCCGGAAGATCAAAAGCCTGAATGGAATATTTTACCTGAGAAACAGAAAATTGGAGAGTATAATACTCAGAAAGCAACCACAAATTATGGAGGCAGAAGCTGGATCGCCTGGTTTTCTACAGACATCCCATTTCAGGACGGACCTTATAAATTCTACGGATTGCCAGGACTTATTGTTAAAATTGAGGATAAAACAGGTTCTCATATTATGACTTTAATTGGTAACAAAAAAACCGAAGCCACATCAGAAGAAGCTCTCCAGATACCTGGTCTCACTACAATTGGCTTTGGAGGTAAAGAGATAGAAATCAGTAAAAAGCAGTTCAAAAAAGCCTGGAAAGATTATCTTGCTGACCCTACAAAAGACATGAAACAAACCATGAGTACCCTTCCTGCCGGAGCTGTTGTACAAATGAGAAATCAGGATGGAAAAAATATTGATGTAAATGAAATGTATAGAAATATTGAAAAAAGAGCAAAAGAAGACCAACTAAAGAATAACAATAAAATAGAACCGGAACTATATCGATAAAATATACAGTTCCCATATGATTCAGATACTATACATTAGTTAAATCTGGAAAAAATAATACAGTACGAAAAATCCCGGAACGAAAAGTTCCGGGATTTTTATATCTGAATAAGAGCCAGTGATTATGCTAATTTTTGAGAATCTGCAATAAACTGAGCCAATCCGCTGTCTGTTAACGGGTGCTTCAATAAGCTCAAGATCGGAGGAAGTGGTGAAGTGATAACATCTGCTCCAATTTTAGCACAGTCGATAATGTGCATTGAGTGACGGATAGAAGCCGCTAAGATTTCAGTTTCGAACATGTAGTTATCGAAAATTAGTCTGATTTCCTGGATAAGGTTCAGACCGTCTGTAGAAATATCATCTAATCTTCCTAAGAACGGAGAAACGTAAGTTGCTCCTGCTTTTGCTGCCAGCAGAGCCTGTCCCGGAGAAAAGATCAAAGTACAGTTTGTTCTGATTCCTTTATCAGAAAAATATTTTAAAGCTTTGATTCCGTCTTTGATCATCGGAATTTTTACAACAATATTCGGGTGAATAGCAGCCAATTCGTCTCCTTCCTTAATCATTTCCTCATACGTTGTAGAAAGAACTTCCGCAGAAATATCCCCATCTACAAGTTCGCAGATCGTTTTATAATGGTTTCTGATTGCTTCAGCTCCCTGAATACCTTCTTTAGCCATTAATGAAGGATTGGTAGTTACCCCGTCTAAAATCCCAAGATCTCTGGCTTCCTTGATTTGCTCTAAATTAGCTGTGTCAATAAAAAATTTCATTTTGATAAATAGATTTATTGATACAAAGATAGGGAATTAATTGAGTTCTGAGGTATGAATTTTGAGTTACGGAATTCGGAGTTTTAGGGTAAATGGGTTTGGATGCAGGAGAGTTTGAGAGTGGGAGAGTGAGAGATCAGGATGGTTATAGATGATAAAAAATAATTTTGTGCTGATCTTAAATCAAAGAGTTATTTTTGCTTCTAGCTTCTAGCTTCTAGCTTCTAGCTTCTAGCTTCTAGCTTCTAGCTTCTAGCTTCTAGCTTCTAGCTTCTAGCTTCTAGCTTCTAGCTTCCAGCCAGACCAATTTAAATTACTACCCATGAAAAATAACCGTTTCACCGCCATATTGGAAATCATCGGAATTAATCCTTTTGTATTTGTTCCGGAAGAAATACTGGACACGATTTTTGAAAAATCAGGGAGAAATAAAAGTCCCATTGCTGTAAAAGGAATGGTGAATGGAAAAGAATTTAAGCAAAACCTTATGAAATATCTGGGGGAGTGGAGGCTGTATGTGAATCTGACCATGCTGAAAAATTCTCCAAAAAGAATCGGAGAAATCATCGAAATTGTGTTGGAATACGACGATTCTGATCGAAGTATTCCCATTCATCCTCAATTAGAAAAGGCAATCAAAGAAAGTGCTCTGGCAACAGAAAATTTCGAAAATCTGATTCCATCAAGAAGAAATGAGCTGATCCGGTATATCAATAATTTAAAAACCGAAGCCAGTATTCAGAGAAATATCGAGAAAATCATCAGACATCTGCATGGTGAAACAGATTTTTTCGGAAAAAAGATTGAATAGGATAGCCAAAAATTAAAGGTCAGAGTTTTAAAAACGAAAAGATTAAATTGAATATTGATAATTATTAAGCAAGAGAAGAAAGCAATAAAGATTGGAGTATGTTCTGGATCTCTGCGTTAAATTTAAGTTAGACATAATAAAAAATGCCGGAAAAAACTTTCCGGCATTTCATTTTTACTAAGAATTTAATGCTTTGCTAAGCTTTAAAGCATCCTGGTTCGTAGGATCATACTGTATGGATTTTGCAATATGTTCTTTTGCTTTATTAGGATCAGTTTGCTGCTCTGTAAAGGCAAGATAGAAATAAGCGTATGCCAGATTCTTCTTATTTTGCTCTACTTCTTCAGGCTTTACTGCTGCAATATACTTTTCATAAGCAATTTTTGCATTGGCATCATCTTTTGCAGACTGATAGGAATAAGCCTGGCTGTAATAAGCCGGAGCCCAGTCCGGTAATAAAACTGATATTTTTTTCCAGGTATCAATAGCGTTTGGCCAGTCTGAAGCCTCCTGATAAGCATTAGCCAGTTTTGCTAATGATTCTGCATCCTTTGGATTGGCTGCGATCTGTTTTTTAAGATCTTCGATAGTTGGATTGGTGGTTTGACTCGTTGTCGCCGATGTTTCAGGCTGAGTTGTTTGTGCATTTACAAAACTTACACTTCCTGCTAGTATTAAACCTAAAAATAGACTTCTACTATTAATTTTACTCATTTTCATAATCTTATATTTTAAATTCATAATCTAAAATTCAATAATAATTCCATAAAACCGTAAAATTTAGAGGCTTTAAGTTTTTTTAGAAAATATTAACGGGAAACAGGATTTTTTTAGTTTAATTTTTGATTCGTTCATCTTTGAAACTATCTTTGTGATTTATTTTTATTATTAATACCGATAATTTCATCATATGAACATTATATTAGCTTCAACCTCCACACTTTTTGGTGGAGAATATCTGGAATATTTAAGAGAAGAATTAATCCAACTCTATAAAGGAATCGACGAAATTGTGTTTATCCCTTTCGCTAGACCAGGTGGAATTTCTCATGATGATTATACGGCAAAAGCACGTTCTTTCTTTGAAACCATTCATATAAAAGTGAAAGGACTTCATGAATTTGAAGATAAAAAGGAAGCCATTCATCAGGCAAAAGGTTTCTTTACCGGAGGCGGAAACACTTTTTTATTGGTTAAAACATTACACGAAGAAGGGCTGATGTCTGTCCTGAAAGAAAATGTATCTGGAGGAAAAGCTTATCTCGGATGCAGCGCAGGAAGCAATATCGGAGGTCAGAATATGAAAACCACCAATGATATGCCGATTGTATATCCGCCAAGTTTCGACTGTATGGGATTGGTTCCTTTTAATATCAACCCACATTACCTTGATCCGAATCCGGATTTAAAACATAATGGAGAAACAAGAGAAACCCGTATCAAAGAATTCCTTACCCAGAATGATATCAAAGTAGTTGGCCTTAGAGAAGGAAACTGGATCAGAAGAACCGGAGATTCAATAACAGTTGAAGGAAGTGAGCTGACCAGGATTTTTGAAAAAGGAAAAGAGCCATACGAAATAGAAGCAGGAAGCACGCTTTAATGAATACAGAAGAAATTAACTTTTTTGTAGAATGTAATCTGACCAATTTTTCAGTGAACAGTACCGGATGGAATGATCTGATTCGGAAATTACTGTTTGAATTTGCCGTTGCAGGATGGAATATGAATCATCGTGTCTTTGGAAAAGAAAAGTTGGGGGAATTGAGATGTTACACCTATTCCGAAGATGAAACTCTCAATGCCAAACTTAAAAAAATCAAAGATAAATATTCAGAGCTTTCTGTCAAGACCTGTGAGATTTGTGGAGAAGAAGGTAAAATGAGAACAATCGGCTCATGGCAGACCACATTATGCCTTAATCATTTCCTGGAACAGCAGCCCGTTATTGAAATTGATAACAAACAGAATATCACGAGAAACAATAAGACCGTTCTGAATATTAAAAATATTACCAGCGCTGAGGTTGAATATGATCTTCAGAGATTAGAGCTGTATAACAGGCAGGAAGAAATATTTTATTTTTCTTGGCAGGAACCCAATTATTATCTGCTTTTAAAAACAATTCCTATTTCACTTTTTCCGAAAGAAAATCAGCATGAGATATTAGCATTGTTTCAAAACGTACAGGATTGTGAAATATGTGGTCATAAAGCTGTATATCAAAGAAGCTGTCTGCGCTGTCATCATGAACTCTGGAATGATTCCGGGTATTTTATTGAAGATTACGGAGAAAAATCAAACTATATAAAAGAATGTCAGATGGATATTTTTATAGATGAAGATGATTATGAGAAATATTTTAAACATGACCGCTCATTTGAAAAATCTCCTCACCATCAGGTTCTTTTCAATTCCGATGATCTCAGGGAGTATGAAAAGCTTTTATTTTAACTATATTTGATTTAGAATTTAAATCAATGAAAAGAGGATCAGATACTACCAGGAATGTGTATTTGAAACTTCATCATTTTGACTCAAACAACAATGCAATGAAAAAGACACTTGCTGTTCTCATGCTTTCTGTACAGATGGTAGCTGCGCAGAATATGGGCCAAAAATTAGATAAAGTAACAAAGGATCTGATGGATTCTTCGGGAGCAGCATCTTCCAGTTTATCTTTTTATGTTTCCGATGAAAATGGCAATTTTGTATATGAATATCAAGGAAATAAAGGGCTTTCCACTGCTTCTACACAGAAGATTTTCACGGCAGGCGCAGCATTGGAAACATTAGGAAAAAACTATACTTTTACAACCACTTCAAGCTATTCCGGAAATATCTCCGGAGGAACGCTGAACGGAAATCTTTTCATCAGCTCCAACGGCGATCCTACATTAGGAAGCTGGAGATATGATGCCTACAAACCTGAAAATTTTAAAAAGAAGCTGATTGAGGCAATTAAAAACTCAGGGATAAAGAAAATATCAGGAGATCTTGTTATTGATGATTCATATTTTGATCACCAGACCATTCCGGGAGGCTGGCCGTGGGATGATCTTGGAAATTATTATGGTGCAGGTGTATGGGGAATCAACTGGAAAGAAAACCAGTTTGATATCAATATAAACGGAACAGATTTTAAAAGCTTTTCTTATCCGCTGGAAGGTGTGAAGTGGCTCAATGACCTGAAAACAGGAGGAAGCTCAGATCAAAGCCTGATTTTTACAGCTCCTCATTCTGATGTAGCCCTGATTAACGGTATGCTTCCTTCAGGAAAGACAGTGACGGTTTCCGGTTCTACGCCCAATCCGCCACTACAGCTGGCAGCAGAAGTAAAGCAATGGCTGAAAGAATCAGGGATTGAACTTTCAGGAAAAGCAGTAACGAATTCTCAACTTGAAATAGAAGGAAAACAGGCTTTAGCAGCTCCGAAAAAAAATATTCTTCTTACTTACCAATCTCCGACGCTGGATAAAATTGTTTTCTGGTTTCTAAGAAAAAGTATCAATCTGTATGGAGAAACATTGATTAAAACTTTAGGAAAGGAAAAGAAAGGAAATTCAAGCTTTAAAAGCGGGGTTTCTTATCTGAAAGAATTCTGGAAATCAAAAGGAATCAATCCCAATATGATCAATTTTGCAGATGGAAGCGGACTTTCTCCACAAAATTATGTGGCTGCAAAAGCAGAAGTACAGGCGCTTTTATATGCAAAAAAACAATCATGGTTTGAAGCGTATTATGACGGATTTCCGGTTCAGGATAATGGGATGAAGATGAAAAGCGGAACGATGAGAGATACCAAATCTTTTGCAGGATATCACACCGCGAAAGATGGAAAAAAATATGTATTTTCAATTATCATCAACAACTATCAAGGAAGTGGAAATACTGAGCTGCAGAAAATCCTGAATGTTTTAAAATAAAATTTAATGAAAAATCGTCCGCTTCTATCAAGAATCAATAATTTCTTTGTTTTTGCATTACTTACAGTTGTGGTCGTAGCACTAATTGTTTCATCTAATTTTCTTATAAAAAATTTGAGAGAAAAAGAAGCTGAAAGAATAAAAGTCTTTGCTACTGCAATAAGAATTTTACAGGATAATCAACAAAAAAGTTCAGAGACTCAGGAACTTCTCTTTGCTATACTTACCGAGAATGATCAGATTCCGTCAATACTTACAGACGAAAATAAAAATCCATTTTTGTTTGAGGGAAGCTCACGTAATATTGCTAAGGAAATTTTGGCTGATCCTAATGAACTGAACAATCTGATTACTAAAATGGAAACTCATTATGATCCTTTTGAAATTGAAGTTGCAAATGGAGATAAACAACTTGTTTTCTATGATAACTCAGAACTGCTTAATAATTTAAGATATTATCCTTATTTTTTAGGATTATTCATATTAGCTTATCTATTATTTTCGTTTTGGTTTTTAAGAACAATAAAGAAAACCGATGAAGGTTATCTTTGGGCAGGTCTTGCAAAAGAAACGGCCCATCAGATCGGAACTCCCTTATCTTCTATGATTGGATGGATGGAAATCATGAAGCTTGATAATCCTGAATCAGAAGGAGTACATGAGATAGAAAAAGATATTGAAAGGCTTAGAACTATTTCTGAAAGATTTTCAAAAATAGGTTCTGTTCCAGAGCTGAACGATAGAAATTTCAATGAAACCATACAGGAGAATTATGATTATTTAAAAACAAGAATCTCCAGAAAAATCAATTTTACCCTCAATCTACCAACATATACCGTTCTGGTTCCCCACAATAAAATCCTGATGAGCTGGGTGATCGAAAATCTGGTGAAAAATGCTGTGGATGCTATGAAAGGAGAAGGAGCTATCACCATGTCTGTCTTTGAAAGGAATAAAAATATTCTCATCGAAGTAAAGGACAACGGAAGCGGAATGACCAAACAGCAGGCAAGAAATGCCTTTAATCCAGGGTATTCTACCAAAAAAAGAGGCTGGGGATTGGGTCTGTCACTGGCAAGAAGAGTTATTCATGAATACCATAATGGAGATATTAAAATTGCCCAAACCGAAGTGGGTAAGGGCACTACTTTTAGAATTATTTTAAGGAAATTAGTTTGATGAGTAAACTGGGTTTCCAATGACATTAAAATAGGTGACAGAACCATCAGACCAGTCAATTGCATAGTATTTACTATATATCATTTGACCACCAGGAGTGCCGGAGCAATATCCGTAAAACATTGTTGTTTTAACTTTATACTTTCCTCCTTCTGAAAGTCCTCCATAAAAATTAAGCATTTGTTTTCTTGTTAGATTTTTCATAAGTATGTGTTTTATTAGTATTTAAATATAGTATTTTTATTGTTTGAATCTAAAACTAACCACTTTTTACAATTAATTTCTATTTTTCGTGTCTTTTCTTTTTAAAATCATTTTATTAGTTTATATAACATGAATCTTTAAACTTAAAAAGATGAATAATTTGTAGGGATTAGAATAATTCTTTGATAAATAACATGACAAAATAGAAGATGAAAAATACTTTTAAGTAAAAAAGATATGTTAAAAACAATAAACCTAACAGGTTTTTAAAACCTGTTAGGTTTGAATGTTAAGCCAAGATTTGAATATTAGAATATAAAGATCACTTGAGAAAATAAAAGCGGGGAAAAATTTCCCCGCTTTTCTCTTTATTTTTTACCAGTAAGCCACTGTGTCTGTAGTTTCAGTTCTTCCGGAGTTGGATTTGTCTTGTATGAAGGTATTTCCATAGTCATTTTATCCAGAATTGCTTTTCCTTTCAATGTCATTTTCTCTTTTTTACCGGCGTTGTCTCTTAGAATGGTTACCGTAACTTCCTGTCCGTCCTTGATGGTTCTGGTATATCCGATAAAATCCTGTACCTTTTTGATATCTACTGTTCTTCCATCTAAAGCAAGTACCTGATCTGTGATTTTAAATCCGATACTTTTTGCAAATGGAGACAATGCAGAATGTTCATCAAAAGCAAAGGCATTGGTCTTTTCATCAAAACCTGTCTGGTTCGGATCTTTGATAAACCAGAACAGAGGCTGGCTTTCCTGCTTTTTAATATCCACACCTACCATGTTCAGGTATTGTGCATAAGGTGTAGGCTGGTTTCCTGCAATATATTTGTTGTAGAATTCTTTTACCTGAGGATATCCGGTTACCGTTACCAGTTCGTCAATCAGTTTATCATCTTTGAAAGGTTTGTTTTCACCAAATCTCTGAGACAGCTTTCTGATCATATCACGATATCCCATTTCTCCGTTAGACAATTTTCTGAGCTCAATATCAAGACACATCGCAAGAAGAGCTCCTTTCTCATATACATTTCTGTACTGGTCTTTATAAGGCTCTACCAATACATTTTTACTCATTACCGTAAATGGCATCGTATCATCATAGCTCTTGGAGTTGGCGATCTTCTCACCCATTCTTTCAAGGAACTGATCTTTATTGATCAAACCTTCCTGAATCTGGAATAAGTTGGCAAAATATTCTGTTCCCCCTTCGTACATCCATAAGTGCTGAGACATTTTCGGATCTGCATAATCGAAATAGTGAATTTCTTCTGAGTGGGTTTTCAGAGGGTTTACTGTATGGAAAAATTCGTGGGAAACCACATCTGTAATCGTATTGTCAATAGCATCTTTCGGCATTGCTTCAGGCAGCACCACACTTGTAGATTCGTGGTGTTCCAGTGCTCCGAAACCTTTTACTTTAGGCCCGTCACCACCGGAAAGATAAAGCATGATGGCGTACTTCTTATTGGTGTTCATATCACCAAGAAATTTCTTTTGGGCAACCACCATTTTTTCAAGATTGTCTTTAAAATCTGCTGCTTTATATTTTCCTGTCGGAGAATATACACCCAGTACAAGATCCATTCCTCCTGCGTTGAAGGTAATATAATCCGGCTTTGTATACATTAACGGAGAATCTGTTACCTTCGCATAGTTGGCAAGAGTATAGGTATCTGTAGATTCGGATTTATCCTGATCTACCAGTGCTGTAGTTCCGTAGAAATCAGTTGGTTTCTGAACGACAAGCTTATAAGGAACATCCTGCATGTTCTCGATATATCCGATAAATCCGTGGGTATTGATCATATATACTTTTCCTTCTTCAATATCAGTTCCTGAAGGAGAAAATACGGCTTTATGCTTTGATGTATCCAATTCATCATCGAAACTGTCATTCACAAGATAGGAGATTTTAGAAAGTGACTGAGCATTTTTCAATGAATAGGTGTTATCATTTACTTTAGTATAAGTAAGTTCTTTTCCTTTATTATCGTAAAATTTGATTCCTTCTATGAATCTTCCATAGTCGTCTACAGAATACGTACCCGGAACTGTTTTTGGAAAATGGAATTTAATATCTCCGGATTTCATTTTCGGAAATTCCATGGTAACGGCTACTTTATCATCTTTTACATTGACAAGGTCAATAGTGGTTTTTATAGACTGAGCATTTGCTAAAAAAGCAGCAAAAATACCAAGGCTAAGTACTGTTTTTCTCATTAGGTGTAAATTAATAGTTAAATAGTTGCTTTTTTTCTGAATTTGTTACGAAGAAAGTATTAAACTTTTCTTAAAATTTTAAAGGTAAAAAAGAGAAAGGCAAATCTGCTGGTATGCAAATCTGCCTTCTCTTTATTTAATATTTTTATAATTAATATAATAGTTGGGATCAAGCTCAACCGGAGTGCTCTTTTTAAGCTTTACAGTCTGCCATTCTTCCGTTGGATTTATGGTTTGATCGCCATTGATGATGATGGGAAGTTTCAGTTTTTTTACCACATCGGTATACCGGAACTTTAAAGTGTTGCCATCCTGAGCATACTCAAGAGTTGGAATTTTTATTGTTCTCAGGTACTGATCAAAGACCGTTGAAAAATCGATTCCTGCTTTTGAGGAGATATAATTTTCTACCTGTTGTGTGGTAACCGTCTGATGATAAAAATCTTTATTCAAACCTCTTAAAATCTGTCTGAATTTTTCATCATTATGGATGATCTGTCTTATGGTATGAATCATGTTGGCACCTTTCGGATACATGTCTCCGCTGCCTTCATTTCTTACGCCGTACTTGCCAATAATAGGAACATCATTGTCTATCCCTTGCCTGATCCCCTGAACATAGATGTCCGCAGATTTTTTGTCCATATATTTTTCCGTGAAAAGAGTCTCGGAATAGTTGGTGAAACTTTCATGGATCCACATATCAGCCTGGTCTTTTGCGGTAATATTATTGGCGAACCATTCGTGGCCGCTTTCATGAATAATAATGAAATCCCAGTTTAATCCCACTCCTGTACCTGAAAGATCTCTGCCCAAATAGCCGTTCTGATATTTGTTTCCATAGGCTATATTACTCTGATGTTCCATACCAAGGTGAGGAGACTCTACCAGTTTGTATGAATCTTCATAAAATGGGTACGGACCAAACCAGTATTCAAATGCTGAGAGCATAGGTTTTACCTGTTGAAACTGTTTTTTTGCCTTGTCCAGATTATAGTCAATTACCCAGTAATCCAGGTCCAGTTTTCCTTTTTCACCGTCAAATGTATCTTTGAAATTTACATATTTTCCTATACTCGGGATAATGGAGTAAGCGTTGATAGGATTTTTAACCTCCCAGGTATAGGTCGTTTTACTGCCGGTAGTTTTTTTGTCAGTGAGTCTGCCATTACCCACACCTACCAGATCATTAGGAGTTATAATTTTCATAATGATTCCGTTATCAGGTTCATCACTCCAGATATCTTTCGTAGGAAGCCATATGGAAGCTCCTATTCCTTCGTCAGCAGCAGTCATCCAGGGATTTCCTTTTTCATCTTTAGTGAAAACCCATCCGCCATCCCAGGGAGCTTTTTTAGCAATGGTAGGCTTTCCGGAATAAATGACGTTAATCGTATATTTTTCTCCTTTTTTGAATTTTTTACTCGTAGTAATGAAAATAAAGTCTCCATCCTGCTTATAATTGGAAATGGGAAAACTTGCTTCTACTTTATCAGCTTTCATGGGCTGCTGAAGATCAATCTGGAAAACAGGATTGGTAACGTCTTTAATAATCTCAAAGCTGATTTTATTATTTCCTTTGATACTTTTCTGTTCAAAATCCGGTTCTACGGAAAGGTCATATTTCTTGACATCCCAGAAATTTCTGAATTCAGTATTGGAGCCCTTTAAAGTATCCTGTTTGGTGAAAACCTTACCCTTCTCAAAGAACTGTCCGAAAACCAGCCCTGATGCAAATAAGAGTGTATATGACAATTTTTTCATTTGAACTTTTATTAAATCTTTTCAAAAGTATAAAATTAAATTAATAGCCACATGCCGGAAATAAAATTAAATACAGATTTTAAAAAAGACATAAAAAAAGCCCGGTCATTGCCGGGCTGTAAAAAAGTTAGGTTTTATTTTTTGATGAATTTCAGATTTGAAGTCGTTCCTTTATCTTCAATGGAAATAATATAAGTTCCTGTCGTTAATTTTGAAACAGAGATCTTATTATCATTAATCTGTCCGTTCATTACTTTCTGACCTGCCATATTCGTAATGATAAACTGAGCTTTAGATGAAATTTCAGTGACATTCAATACATCGCTTGCCGGGTTAGGGTAGATCTGGATTGAGTTCTTATCTTTCACTGTTTCACTGGTAGAAAGCTGCTGCTGGATCAGCACCGGATAATCCTCAACCTCACCATATTGCTGGTTACTGCATCCGCTGCTTGGCTGGCTTTCATATCCCAATACAACTCTCATAATGACGTTTCCTCCGGTATAAGCATCTGCCGGTACGGAGAATGTTCCGGAAACAGGTGATATGGTATTAGCTGCGCTGGTGTAGATGACTTCAGAAGAAGAGAATACTCCGTCTTTGTTAAAATCTATCCATGCTGTTACTCCGTCATTATACTGAGCACCTGTCCATCCTTTGGTTATACTTACATTATTCCCTGTAGATCCGGACATAAGGGTAATCAGTTTCGAAGGATCTGTAGTATAGTCTGTGTAAGGAGTATTACTGCTGCTGTTTGAAACAGGGTTCATTCCGGCACCAGTTACTGTAACATTGGAAATATACTCATCAGCGGCATTTGTTCCGGTTATTGAACACTTAGCAAATGAAGAGGTTGTGAAATTTGTTGATGCTGAATAAGAACCAACCGATGCACTGCAAACATTGGCTACCTGTACTTCATATTGAGTGGCTTCAGTAAGCCCTGAAATGTTATAAGCATTTGTTGAAACAGGTACTGTAGTCCATGTTGCTGTTCCTACTTTTCTATACATTACAGAATACGTTGCTCCTACTAATGCGTTCCAGTTTACAGATGCCGAAGTTCTTGTAATACCAGTTACTGTAATACCTGTCGGAGCAGATGTTGTGCAAGCACTTGCAGATGCAGATACGGTAGCATTCCCAACAGCATAGAAGACATTATCAATGGCACTTACTCTTATTTTTACACTGGCACCTGTTGCCAAAGAAGAGAAAGAAAACGGCTCAGATCCGTCATTCGCTGTAGATGGAGTAATAACCGTCCATGTAGTTCCGTTGTCTGTAGTATAATCAATTTTAACGTTCTGAACATTATACGGAGCATTATTGGTGTTTACCACATCCCACGTAACAGCTCCCGGTGTATTATTGTAAACAGTAGTTGATGTCACTTTGAAAGGTCCTTCATTTCCTATATCCACTTTCATCAGGCTGCTCTGTGTCTGTTGTTGCGCAGCATCCGGGTTATTATCTCTCACCGTTACCTTGAAATTCATTGTCCTAGGGATATTGGATACTGTTTCCCAATCTGCAGCACTCGTAAGAGTACCATTAAGAACATTTGTGAATTTAGGGAAGTAACGGGTAGGCGAGTTTGTAGGCATCAGAGATCTGAAATTCGCGCCATTATTTCTGGTTGCACTTACTGGCCCAAAGGCAGAAGTTGCCAGATCATATTGTTCCCAGGTATAAGTCATCGGATCATTTTGTGCATCGGTTGCAGAAGCTGTTAATACGAAAGCTGTTCCTTTAGGGATCATTTTATTGACCATTGGCTGTATCGAAGGAGGAGTATTCGCTACTGCGGTAATAGTTCCACAGTCCTGAGCATTAACATATGCGCCTACTTCTTCAATATTTTTGGTATGAAAATATGCATCAGAATGCATCTGAACATTATAGTTGGTAATACCGGCATATCCCATAATTGAAGATCCTGATCCCGGCTCCATGTGAGCACCATGTAAAAGGATAGACATAGTGTGTGCTGCACCAAACTGGTGGCCAATTTCGTGAGCTACAAAATCAATGTCATAATTATCTCCGAAAGGCTGATCTGGAGTAGAAGGCGAAGTGATTCCCGCACCCTTGGAAGTTGCATCATTGTTGCTTGCCGGGTTTCTGCAGACATTTCCTACATCTCCGGCACTTCCGCCACCCCCTCTGTGGCCAAAGAAATGCCCTATATCATATGCCGCGTTACCTACACCTGCAGTATTGGTAAGAGTTTGCTGAAGCTGCAGATTCCATGCTCCTGGAGCACTGTAGGTACCATTTGCATTGGCAATTACATTTGAATAAGGGTCAGTTGCTGGATCTGTAAATATAAGTTGCGGAAGATCCTGTACAATCATGTGGATTCCGAAATCTTTTTCGAAAACACCGTTTACACGGTTCATTGTAGCATTAATACGGGCAGCTGCCAGAGGAACACTTCCGGCAAGCTGTGTATATTCACCATTGACCGAGATGGCAATTCTGTAGGTTCTGTATTTTTGTTCATTACTTTTATTAACGTTACCTAGCCCCTTCAAAACATTTTTTGTTTTGAGAAGCTTATTCATTTCTTTCTTTACCTTCTCAGGTTCAGCAGTTCTGCATTCGAAAGGGTCTTCATGAGATTTATTGGATTTAAAAAAGACTCCATATACATCCTTTTCTTTATTGATGGGTTCTATGAATTCATATTTTCCTGAATCAGTATCGAATGTCATAGATTGGAAATCATTAGGTGCTGTACTGAAGCGGATTTGCTTATGTGGATTATCCAGCCCGATACCGGCGTATGCTCCCAATTCATATCTGTCTGCCATAGATTTTTCTACTACTGGCGAACTATACACTGAAAATCTTTCAATTCTTCCGTCTGCTGTAGGGATAGAAACGATGACAGCATTGCCTCCTTTTCCTGCTTCAGGAGCGTTTTTTAATTGATTTCTTAGTGCAGAAAGATCAAATTTGTAGGCATATTCTACTTTTACTTCTTTTCTTACCTGCGTAACTTTTTCCGAGACTGGTTCCCAGCGCTGTGCCTGTAAACCGCTAAGACTTAAAGCTAATGCACAGACAAAAATAATTTTCTTTTTCATATTTTTATTGATTGTTGTTGAAGTTTTTAAATATAGTGTGTTTTTTTGTAAATTTTATTAATAAGAGAGTGTTAATTGTTCTGAACTTTATAATTTTAGTTGAATTTTATCGTTTTTTAAATTATATTAATAGTAAATATGATTATTGTTAATTTTTTAAACAAAAAACGCTACTATTCAACAGAATGATAGCGCCTAAGCTTTTATAAGTAAAAATAGTGTTTATTTCTGTACTGCAGGAAGATTTCCGTTGCTCTTCTGTACTTTTTTATAAGTGAATGTACACATCATAATACTGAACTCATATAAGATAAGCAGCGGTAATGCAGCCATCAGCATACTTAAAACGTCTGCCGGAGTAATAATTGCAGCCACTACCATAATCAAAACAATAGCATGACGGCGGTAAGTTTTCATAAACATAGGGGTAAGAATTCCGATGCTGGTAAGGAAGTAGATCAGAATCGGGAAAAGGAAAATAACACCCATACCCAAAACCACCTGTAAAAATAAAGTGGTATAATCACTTAAATCATAAAGCGGAACGATAATATCTGAGATCTTAAAAATAACTCCGAAATTAACCGCAAACGGAAGGATTAGGAAATAACCGCATAATACTCCGGTCATGAAAAGAATCCATACCGCATTAATAATATAAATCGAATTTTTTCTCTCTCTCGGATGTAAAGCTGGGCCAATAAAACGCCACAGTTCCCAAACAATATATGGAAATGCAGCCACCATTCCTCCAAAAATTGAAACAGCCATCATTACATTAAACTGCTGATATAACCTTTGTACACGAACAGGGAAGTCCTTGGGAAGATGAATACTGTCTTCTCCTAAAATCATTCTTGAAAAATGATTAACAACTCTGAAAGTCGGGAAATCATTTCTGGTAGGCCCAAAAAAGATATGGTCCATAATCCAGTTGATATTAAAACCAACCACAAATGCCGCAATTATGATAGCAATAATCGAACGGATCAGATGCCCTCTTAATTCTCCTATATGTCCAAGAAAGGACATGTCTTTACCATCACTCACAGAATAAAAATTTTTAAAGTGCAAACTTATGAAATATTTAGTTAAATGACCGTTGTTGGATTCTAAAATTATCGGGGGACATATAAATCAAAATCAAAATCCCTTTCTTTAATATTCATTTCTGTTAAAACGTCTTCTGCTGTTGCGTTGATTTTTTTCCACCTTTCATCATTACTAAGATCTATTGATTCGAAATACCATTCTTCTTCATCCACTTCATCAGTAATCTTTTTAAAATCTGCTATTTTCGGTCTCAGCGGTTCGCTGATGAAATTATTTCTGAATAATGATTCTATTTCTTCCCTGTCTGAAAATATACGTAAATCATCTCCGATATCTGTCAGAGACAGACAGTCTGCAACAGAATTGAATTTTTTATCATCATAAGTACAGAAGATCAGACATCGTATGAAACGGTTAAAATAATCCTGGCTTTTTTGATCATAGTACAGATTTCTATCATGAGTAGAATATTCAGGAGTATGATCAGATTCCGACGGCGTATGATACACTCTATTCC
Source organism: Chryseobacterium sp. CBTAP 102 (assembly GCF_003201365.1). Classification (NCBI taxonomy): domain Bacteria; kingdom Pseudomonadati; phylum Bacteroidota; class Flavobacteriia; order Flavobacteriales; family Weeksellaceae; genus Chryseobacterium; species Chryseobacterium sp. CBTAP 102. The sequence continues at coordinate 615,271 of NZ_QICX01000001.1, read as the reverse complement.
TTTGTGAATCCTGATAGTCAAGATATTTTTTCAAAAATATAGGAAATAGAATCAGTAAATAAAGAATAATCATCATAATACCTTAAAAATATTTAATTAAAATGCTGATCTGAAGGTATAATGTCTGAAATGTATTATTTGAACGCTAGTTGATCCCTTCGTCTAGCAGTTTATGCAGATCGATAATTCCGAAATACTTTCCGTTTTCCGTTACAACAAGCTGGCCGATATTATTTTCCTTCAGAATTTTCATGGCTTCTTTAGCAAGAGCTTCTTTTTCAATCGTTCTCGGACGGGCAGACATAATATCTTTAGCAGATACCGTACTGATATCTTCTCCTTTCATCAGCATCCTTCTTAAATCTCCATCTGTAATAACGCCAATAATCTCGTCTCCATTGGTTACCACTGTAATTCCATGACTTGAGGCACTGATGGAAATAATGACATCTCTTATTGAAGAATCTTCCGTAACCTGAGGTTTTTGGGAAGATAAAAACTGTTCCACTCTGGAAGTCAGGTTTTTTCCTAAGCTTCCTCCGGGATGAAATTTGGCAAAATCATTAGCTTTGAAATCATTCAGCTCCATTAAAGCAACAGCCAAAGCATCTCCCAACGCCATTTGTATCGTTGTAGAACTTGTGGGGGCCAGTTTATTCGGGCAGGCTTCGATGTCTACATGGGTATCAAGAATCACTTGTGAAAACTCAGCCAGTTTACTGGTTTTATTTCCGGTCATTCCAATTAAGGCAGAAGAATAATCCTTTAAATAAGGAACCAGATTCGCAATTTCAGGAGAATTTCCGGAATTCGAGATGCACAGAACCACATCCTGCTTCTGAATCACTCCAAGATCACCATGAATAGCTTCCGAAGCATGTAAAAACTGAGAAGGCGTACCCGTAGAATTTAAGGTAGCTACGATTTTGTTACCCACATGGGCAGATTTTCCAATTCCTACTACAATGAGCTTCCCTTTTGCTGAGTGAATGATCTCTACAGCATGGGCAAACTGGCCATCAATTCTGTTTTTTAATTTTTCTAGTTCAGAAATTTCTATTTCTAAAGTGCTTTTTGCAATTGATATAATATTGGTTCTATCCATTTTACGATGATAAGGTATACAAAAAAGTTCCTAAAAAACGTTATATTTTAAAAAGAATATTTAATATAAATTTTATTTTTTATAAATTCGTTCGCTTTTATTTTAAGCAGAATTTTTATAACTTTGGGTGACATGCAAATTTAGCAATAGAAAATTAGATGAGCGCAAAAAAAGCCAATTTATCAGGCGAATTGAAAAAGTATTTTGGGTTTTCTACATTTAAGGGCCAGCAGGAACAAATTATAGATAACCTATTGAATGGGAAGGATATATTTGTTTTAATGCCCACAGGTGGCGGAAAATCATTATGTTACCAGCTTCCGGCTCTTATTTCGGAAGGTACGGCAATAGTAGTTTCGCCCCTGATAGCGTTGATGAAAAATCAGGTAGATGCTGTAAACGGCCTTTCATCCGATGATGGGGTAGCACATGTACTAAATTCATCATTAAACAAAACGCAGACCAAACAGGTTTTTGACGACATAAAAAGCGGCAAAACCAAACTTCTGTATGTAGCTCCTGAATCATTAATTAAAGATGATTACCTGGATTTTTTGAAAGAAGTGAAAATTTCTTTCTTTGCTATCGACGAGGCCCACTGTATTTCAGAGTGGGGACATGATTTCAGACCGGAATACAGGAATCTGAAACAGATTATAGACAAAATCGCCAATGTACCGGTGATTGCTTTAACGGCTACTGCAACTCCTAAGGTTCAGGATGATATCCAGAAAACTTTAGGAATGACCAATGCATTGGTGTTTAAAGAAAGTTTCAACCGTCCTAATCTCTATTATGAAGTATGCCCTAAAATTAATGTAGATAAGGAAATTGTTAAATTCATTAATCAGCATAAAGGAAAATCAGGAATTGTTTACTGCCTGAGCCGTAGAAAAGTTGAAGAATTTGCCCAGCTTCTGCAGGTAAACGGGATCAACGCCCTTCCTTATCATGCCGGTCTTGACCAAAAAGTGAGAGTCGCAAATCAGGATAAATTCCTGATGGAAGAAGTAGATGTAATTGTGGCAACTATTGCCTTTGGGATGGGAATTGATAAACCGGATGTACGTTTTGTCATTCATTATGACTTCCCGAAATCACTGGAAAGCTACTATCAGGAAACAGGAAGAGCAGGAAGAGACGGAGGCGAAGGTCACTGTCTTGCATTCTATGATCCGAAAGATATTGAAAAACTGGAGAAATTCCTGGCTCAAAAACCTGTTTCAGAAAGAGAAATCGGATTACAGCTTTTGAATGAAGTGGTAGGATATGCTGAAACTTCAATGAGCAGAAGACAATACATTCTATACTATTTTGGAGAAAGTTTCGATCCTGTGAACGGAAACGGAGCGAAGATGTGTGACAACTCATCCAATCCGCCAAAATTGAAGGATGCAACGGCTGATTTAAAAAAGTCATTGGAACTGATTAATGATACAGGGGAAAAATTCAAGTCAAAAGATCTGATATCCGTCATTGTAGGAAAAGAAAATGCAGTGACAAAATCCTATAAACTTGAGCAAAGTTCGCATTTTGGTTTTGGGAAAGACGAAAAAGATAACTACTGGAAAACCATTTTGAGACAGGCAACTGTTCAGAATTTTTTACAAAAAGATATTGAAACCTACGGAGTTTTAAAAATTACCGAGAAAGGAAGAAGTGTCCTGAATGGTAAATCTAAAGACATCTTTTTAATTGCTGAAGACAGAGAATTTGATCTTACTCAGGCAAAAGCTGAGAGCGATCAGGTACAGCAGCAGGCAGGAGGAGGTCTGGATCAGAAACTTTTTAACCTGTTGAAAGAACTGAGAAAGAAAGTAGCCAAAAAACACGGAATCCCGCCATACACCGTATTTATGGATCCAAGTTTGGAGGATATGACCGTTCAGTATCCGATTACGGTAGATGAAATTACCAAAATCTACGGAGTAGGGGAAGGTAAGGCAAAAAAATACGGTAAAGAATTCGCAGACTATATCAAAACATACGTAGAAGATAACAATATCGAACGTACTCAGGATATGGTCCTGAAACAGGTGGCCAATAAATCAAGCCATAAAGTTTTTATCATCCAGAGTACCGATAAAAAAATTGATCTTGAAGATATAGCAAGAGCTAAAAACCTTTCTATGGATGAACTTCTGAAAGAGATGGAAAGGATCGTTTATCAGGGAACAAAACTGAATATCGACTACTATATTGAAGATAATTTTGATGAAGACATCGTAGACGGCTTCATGGAATTCATGAACGAATCTGAAAGTGACAGCATGAAAGTATTGCTGGATGAATTCGGGGATGAATTGTCTGATGAAGAAGTAAGAATGCTGAGAATAAAATTTATCAGTGACGTAGCCAACTAAAACGACAAGATATTTTTAGAATATACATTATATAAGTAAGTTTTTCAGTAGAAGAACTTACTTTGTTTTTATAGCGTTTTAACTGAATGGTAAATATAATAAGTCAAATTAAATTTAAAGCTTAGTTAATTTCTGTTAATTACCATCAAAACAGGTATTTTCATCCTTGTAACATTTGAAAGATAACTAAACTTTTTACTAACTTTACATTGATGAAAAAGATATCTGTCATATTTATTCTGCCGGATTTAGAAACCGGGGGTGCAGAAAGGATTGTTACTACTATAGCGAATCATCTTTCCAGAGATCGGTTTGAGCCTAAGATATTGCTGTTACGTAAACAAGGCGGATATTTGAATTTCCTGAAAAAAGATGTCGAAATTATCGATATCAATACCGAAAGAATAAGACATTCATTAAAACCTATTTTAGGAGAAATCTATAGAAGAAAACCTGATATTGTATTCTCCGGTTTTGGGGAAGTGAATGCTTATTTATCCTTATTTATAAAACTGTTTCCAAGAACAAAATTCATTGCAAGGGAAACCAATGTTGTTACACAGCATGTAACCCGCAAAGAGATTAAGTTTTTCTATAATTTTTACAATAACTATCAGAGAATCATTGCTCAAAGTGATGATATGATGAAGGATCTTGTTGATAATTTTAATATTAAAAAGAAAAAAATTGTCAAGATCAATAATCCTGTAGACTTTGATTTCATTGAAGATAAAATGGCTTTGTCCGTAAAACCCGAATGCTACAAATACAATTATAAAAATGTAGTTGCAATTGGCAATTTATCTTCCAGAAAAGGATTTGATAACCTGTTGAAGGTTTTTTCAAGGCTTAAAAATGAAAACATCATGCTTCATATTTTAGGTGACGGAAAAGATAAAGACCTGCTCCTTCAGACCAAAGAACTCTTAGGATTAAAAAAAGTTATTTTCCATGGCAGACAGGAAAATCCGTACCAGTATCTGAAATATGCGGATTTATTTGTGCTTTCTTCACGATACGAAGGTTTTCCCAATGTTCTTCTGGAAGCAGGTGCCTGCGGAACTTATTCTTTAGCTAACAACTGTCCAGGAGGAATCAATGAGATTATTCAGCATAATGTAAACGGAGAAATTGCAGACATTGAGAATCATGACAGATTTGCTCAGGAGATTGTAAGAATACTTCAGAGCAATTATAATCGGGATGCTATAAAAAACTCCATTAAATCAAGGTTCTCAAAGAATATTATTCTTGATAAATATGAAAAGGTTTTACTGGATTTGATCAAACCTTCATAACCCCATTTGCTTTATAGGGTGTTAATTTCTTACTTTTGGAGCTATAAATTTTATCTGAAAACCAATTTTTTCATTCATGAATAAAATCCAAAAATTAGGATGCGCCTGTGAGAAACCGAACTCCAGCTATACAGAGTATAGAAGTTCGGAATTAGGAATTGATCATACCAACGGAAGATATGGAGAAGTAAAGATTCAGCAGTGCAAGTTGTGCCAAAGAATTTGGATTCATTATTTTGTGGAATATGAAAGCTTTTCCCAATCAGGAAGATGGTACAAAGGAATCGTTTCGAAAAAAGACCGTCCACAAATAACCCCGGAAAATGCAGCGGATTATCTTGAAAGTCTTGAATGGTATGTGTATGGAGGTTCATTTTTTGAAAGTACAGGCGAATTTGGACAGGGAAAATTGAATATAGATCTGTAATTTCTGGAAAATGAATATATAAAAAAATTACTTTTACTAATTAATCCTATTTTAACCATGAAGGACGAATTGAAGAGAGAAATATTTAATAAATACAATACTTATCTGGCTGAAAATTATAGCGAAAAATATATTTATCGATTAATACTTCAGGAAGGCTACAATCAACAGGATGTAGATGAAGTAATGAAAGGTATTCATACTGATAAACAGGAGATGTTAAAGAAAAAAAATAAATATCGTTCTGTTATCAGTATCATGTTATATATAGCAGGAATTATCGTTATTTTTTCAGGGATAATGATGATGGTTTTGGGAGGAATCAAAATGGGGATGATTTTAATTTTTTTAGCGGTGATTATCTGGATAAAAGCCAATAGATAAAAGTTTTTTTAAAATCTAAAATTCAATAAAATTGATAAAACTCACTTTGGTGCTTGGTAATTTATATGTAAATTTGTGAGAATTAAGATAGATAATAATAAACAAATTCATACAATAACATGAGTCAATTCGATGTTACCGTAATAGGTTCTGGTCCCGGTGGTTATGTTGCTGCTATCCGTGCAGCACAATTAGGTTTCAAAACAGCAATTATTGAAAAATATTCAACTTTAGGCGGAACTTGTCTTAACGTTGGATGTATTCCGTCAAAAGCGCTTCTTGACAGCTCTGAGCATTTCGAAAATGCAAAGCACAATTTTGCAGGTCACGGAATCATCATCAATGAGCCGCAAGCGGATATCGCAAGAATGATCGAGCGTAAAAACGAAGTAATTAAGCAGAATACAGACGGAATCAGCTATCTGATGAACAAAAATCAGATTACTGTTTTTGAAGGAGTAGGAAGCTTCGAATCTGCTACTCAGATTAAAGTGACAAAAAACGACGGTTCTTCTGAAACCATCGAATCTAAATATACCATCATTGCAACTGGTTCTAAACCCTCTACACTGCCTTTCATCTCTTTAGATAAAGAAAGAGTGATTACTTCTACGGAAGCTTTAAACCTTAAAGAAATTCCAAAACATTTAGTAGTAATCGGAGGTGGAGTTATCGGTCTTGAACTAGGTTCTGTTTACCTAAGATTAGGAGCACAGGTAACGGTTGTTGAATTTATGGATAAAATCATCCCTGGAATGGATGGAGCTTTAAGCAAAGAATTGACTAAAGTTCTTAAAAAACAAGGAATGAAGTTTATGCTTTCTACTGCAGTTTCTGCGGTTGAAAGAAACGGAGATACCGTAAAGATCACTGCTAAAGATAAAAAAGGAGAAGAAGTAGTAGTAGAAGGAGATTACTGTTTGGTTTCTGTAGGTAGAAAGCCTTACACAGACGGCCTTGGTCTTGAAAAAGCAGGTGTAGAGCTTGACGAAAGAGGAAGAGTGAAAGTAAACGACCACTTACAGACTAATGTTGCTAATATCTATGCGATCGGTGACGTTATCAAAGGAGCAATGCTTGCTCACAAAGCTGAAGAAGAAGGAGTTTTCGTTGCTGAAACTTTAGCTGGACAAAAACCTCACATCAATTATAACCTGATTCCTGGTGTTGTTTATACATGGCCGGAAGTTGCAGGAGTGGGTAAAACTGAAGAGCAGCTGAAAGAAGAAGGTGTAGCGTACAAAGTAGGATCTTTCCCAATGAGAGCATTAGGAAGAAGCCGTGCAAGTGGTGATGTTGACGGTCTTGTTAAGATTATTGCAGACGAAAAAACAGATGAGGTTTTAGGAATGCACATCGTAGGAGCAAGAGCTGCTGACCTTATTGCTGAAGGAGTAATTGCTATGGAATTCCGTGCAAGTGCTGAAGATATTGCAAGAAGTTCTCACGCTCACCCAACCTATGCAGAAGCTATTAAAGAAGCTGCATTGGATGCTACAGCAAAAAGACCTATCCATATGTAATATTTGATTAAAAGATTTAATCATTTAAATATTAAAAAATTAAAGGCTGTTTCTTATGGAAGCAGCCTTTTTTGTACTGCTTTTGGCATGAAAATGGAGATGGTTTTTGAAAATTTCATGTATGAAAAAGATTTTTATCAGTGGGATGCTTTTGGCGGGAATCAGTTCATGGGCACAGGAAGCGGGAAAAGCAGGAGAATTATTAAAAAATGAAGCTTCAGCCACAGAAATGAGAACCTCTAAAAGTCCGGATGAAAGAAATAAAACTTTTAACCAGCCGAGATCTGGAAATACTCCAATTCCTCAGAGAAGTGGAAATGAAAATAGAATAAAAAATCCCAATTATCAATGGAACAGAAACTACGGTTATGCAGAAGTTTTTCTGAGAATTCCTGAACAGGGCTTTTTTACCGTTGAAGTCGGTGATCAGATGATGGCAAATGGTTCCGGTAAATACAGATTCTTTGATCTGTCGTCAGGGAGAATACCTATCTCCATATATGATAATGGTTTTCTGATCTACAGAACAACACTGATGGTTCGAAACAATAACAGAATGGTTCTGGATTTTTTCACCAATGAAGGGTTGTATCTTCTGGATTCTTACCCTGTACAAAATCAATATGGATTTAATGACTGGAATGATGTATGGAACAATCCTTACGGAAATCAGCCAGGAGGAGGGTATTATAATGGAAATGCAATGGATGACAATTCTTTCCGCCACTTTTTTGATACGATGATGCAAAATGAAAGGTTTGATGACGGTAAACTAACGATGATTCATCAACAGATGCGTGTTTCAATGTTTACTTCTGCACAAATAAGAGATTTGGTGAAAGCAATACGCTTTGATGATAAGAAGCTCGCGTTAGCTAAATCTATCTACCGTAACTGTGTAGACAGAGAGCATTATATTGTGGTAACTGATGCCTTTGATTTTGAAAGCAGCAGGCGTGAACTGATGGAATATGTTTCGAAATTATAATATTTAATAAAAATAGGCTAAAGCCCGTTTATTTTTTAGCATCCAATCTATTGGCTTCAGCCAAAACATATCTTTTTAAAAACGAAATGTTTTCATTGTATCACTGGTTTTATGAAGACCGTAAAAGAATTATAACATTATTGACTAGGTTAGCATCTTCAAATTTCCGTACCTTTGTCAGCTAATTTTATCATCATGCAACTCGGAAAAACTCAGACTTTAACAATTTCAGAAAAAATTAATTCAGGATGGATCCTTGTGGATGAATCCGGTGAAAAGGCTTTTCTGCCAAAAATCTTTATTCAGGATGAAAAAGAAATCGGTGAGGAGGTTGAAGTTTTTGTATATCAGGATGATGATAAATTGAAAGCTACTACCGAAATTCCATTGGCTGAAGTAGGTGAATTTGCGGTAATGAGCTGTGTACAAAGTCTTCCAAGCGGAGCTTTTATGGATTGGGGAATCATTAAAGATTTATTTATCCCTTACAAACAGCAGAAAACAAAAATCATCGAAGGAAAAAGATATCTGGTGTATATCTATGTGGACGAAGATATGGAATTGATCACCGGAACTACCAAGTTTAAGAGAAATCCTCAGTATGATGACCTTCCTTTCAAAAAAGGTGACAAAGTAGACCTGATTATGATGAATGAAAGTGAGCTGGGCTGGAATGTGATCATCAACAAAGAATACATTGGTTTGATCTACGCTTCCGATGTTTTCAAAAAGCTATATCCGCTATCAGAGGAAACAGGGTATATCAAAACCATTCGTGAAGACGGAAAAATAGATATTTCTTTACAGCCTGAAGGTTTTGAAAATATTGATGAGTTCAAACAAAAGATTCTGAACAAACTGGAAGAAAATTATGGACTTCTCTATGTCTCAGATAAGTCTTCACCTGAAGAGATTAAAGATGAACTTCAGATGAGTAAGAAAAACTTCAAGAAAGCAATCGGAGGACTTTATAAAGATAAGATCATCGATATCTCAGACGATAAAATCAAATTATTATAAACTAAAAAACGAGCAGAAATTTCTGCTCGTTTTTTGTTTTACTACCTGTTCTTAATCAGAAGCCATCCGTTGTAGATTCTTCCGTCAGAAACTTTGATCGTATACCAGTAATTTCCTGTAGAAATAGGATTCGATTCATATTTTCCGTCCCACTGGAAAGGATTCTTTTTGATAGTCTCTTTGTAGATTACAGCACCTCTTCTGTCATATAAACTTACCTCTGTTCCCGGATAATTTTCCAATCCTGCGATTCTCCATGTATCATTGATGCCATCGCCGTTGGGGCTGATTGCGTTCGGAATATTGAATATCGAGAAGTTTTTCTGTCCAATAATACATCCCGATTTTGTTCTCACATATACCGTATATTCTCCCATATTTAAATTGGTGAAAATATTGGAATCCTGCCATGTGAAATTATCTAAAGAAAACTCATAATTTCCACTCTGAGAAAGGATCACTGTCGCAGTATTGTTTGTAATATTCACAGAAACAATATGCGCTAAAACAGAATAACTCACCTGGGTAGAACTTGTACTTTCACATCCAAAAATGTTGGTTACTTTCACTGTATATGTTCCCGGAGCCGATACAGTAATGGTTTGAGTAGTTGCCCCGGTATTCCATTCATATGATTTAAATCCTGGTCCTGCATCCATTAGAACGGACTTTCCTTCGCAAAAATCAAGTTTATCAGGAAGTTGAACTAAAGGTTTTGGATTTAGAGTAAGACTTAATCTCACCACTTTGAAACATCCGTCAGGCGTCGCAACTCTTACGTGAATAAGTATTGTTCCAACATTTAACACATAAGCTGAAGGATTAGAAATAGGATTTCCTGCAGTATCAGTATAAGTGAAAATATAATTCCCTGGATTATTAATAATAGTTGCTTCATAAGAGTGAAGATTAACCACCATAGAATTGGAAGTAGTCGTATTACATTGTACCTGTGTAACGTCTTTTGCAGGAACATTATCAGTAGACAGAGTTACTGTTATTGCCAGTTTTTCAGATTCACAGTTATTTAAAATTTGCGTTACATAATAGATTTGTCCGCTTACCAGAGGAGTTGATATTGGGATTACATTTCCTGCTGCATTATAAAATTTAAGAGCAGTTCCTGTTACCACAAGTTTTTCTAGTGTAGGATTGGAAGAAGCACAGAAATCCTGATTTATATTTCCTGTCGGTTTAGGTGTATTATTTACTGTTATCTGAACCGCTGTTTTATTACTTTCACAGCCATTAATAGTTTGAGATGCATAATAGGTTTGTCCATTGATAAGAGCTGCAGCAGCAGATAAAACATTTCCCGCTGCATCGTACCATTTAATGTTCTGTCCTGTGATCTGGAGGTCTGAAATCTTAGGATTATTTGTAGCGCAGAAGGTTTGCTGAGGATTTGCAGTTGTAGGGAGAGAAGGAGATAATACAATTACATTTTGATTTTGAGTCGTTGTATTACCATTTCCGTCGTTATAAGTCCAGTGGATGATATAGTTTCCAGGGATTGAATAAGATAAAGGGTCTGTTGTTGTTGCAGTAATTGTTCCGGCGCAGTTATCAGTAGCGGTAGGAATAGTAGTAACCGTAGTATGGCAGTCTCCTGTAATGTCTGCCAGCAGAGTAATGTCAGGAACCGGAGCAGTATTGTCGTCTATAATCACGTTTACTGTAAAAGTCCCGTCACAAGCACCTGATCCTGAAACCTGGCATATATATAATCCTGCCTGAGTTGCTGTCGCATTCGGAATAGTAGGGTTTTGCTCATTGGATGTGAAGCCATTTGGCCCGGTCCAGTTATATACAGTTCCTCCGGTAGCGTTGAGTTGGATTGTACCATTAGGGCATACGGGAGAATTAGAAGTAACAACCGCTGCAGAGGTACAATCCTGAAATTTAGCAATGAAAATATCATTTCCACCACCGGGCGACTGCTGAAAGGTTCCTGGTGTTGCAATACCCGCTGAATTTCCACTTGACATGCCTGTCAAATAAATGGCACCTTCATCATCTTTTGTTACCTCACCCTGTTGCGTTGCACCATTCCCTGTATAATAAGTTCCCCATTCTTTTACATCATTCTGATTGTATTTAATTAAAAATGTAGAAATATACATTGCGGGCATTCCCATATAGGCTCCCGGAGTAGAGATGTCTGGTTGTCCGCTGGAATGCAGGCCTGTAAAGAAAACGTTTCCGTTAGTATCAGGATATGCCAATAGCTGGAAAGAGCCTGTAAAGTTAAAATAGCTTTTGTTAATAGAATTCGTAGTTAAATTTACCCTCCAAATTCCAGGCTGTCCCGTTGGAAAAGCTGCAGTAGAATATCTTCCCGGAAGAATGAGAGTATTATTTACAATTCTGGCTTTCCATACTTGTTCCGAACCGCTGTTTCCATAATAGCTTGATCTCAGAATAGCAGTTCCTGATTTTGAAATTTTAAGGTATAGTCCGTCTGATTCCCCACCTTTTAATGGTTGGAAAGCATTGATCATAGGAATTGTAGAAGATTGTGTTGCTCCAATTATTTCAAGGTTATCGCTTGAGGAGAGAATTTGAAAAATGGAAGTAGAACCATCACTTCTTCCAAAGTAAGTAGCCCAATCTACACTGCCTGTTGTTGAATTCAGAGATGCCAGAATGCCGTCAGTATACCCTATTGATGTTGATTTTGCAGGCTGCATGGCACTAACGGTTGGAAAATCAGCGCTGAAAGAATCACCACCAATGTATACATGATTTTGATTGTAGGAAACAGTATAGAGTTTATCCTGTCTGCTTGAAGAAAACTCTTTTTCAAAAACAAAACTCCCGTTATTATTAAACTTTACCAAAACGATATTTTCATTATATGGTGCTCTTTGAACGGTTCCGCCTGCATAAATATTAAAACTTTCATCAAAATCTACATCTGCAAATCCATCATTCATTCCAAAACCATAGTAAGTTCCCCAAAGCCTTTGCCCGGTTTTGGTCACTTTCATCAGGAATGCATCAAGAGCGCCGGCGACATTTTGCTGATAGGTACCGGAAGTAGCAAAATTGGTGGTACTGGTAGTCGTTCCGAAAACATAGCCCGTACTCTGAAGATCTGTTTTTATTCTACCATAATCTTCTCCGTATCCTCCCGCGTAGCTTCCCCATATTCTTGTGGGTACGGGATCTATTACCATGGTCTTGTCGGAATGGTTTATGGGAGAGGCAAATCCAAAAGTCTGGTTACCAAGATCCTTAAAAGAAATATCAATGTTTTCTTTGGTATTTCCCGCAATCCAGCTGTTAGGGATATTTTCATGGATTTCCCCAAAACGCACATTCATGGTGAGCTTTCCATTTTTTATTAAAGTGGGAGCACCATTAAATTTCATTTTTATGTCTGAAATCTTTCCGCCAGGACTAATGATGAAATTATATTCGATAGGTTTTAGAGTGTCGTTAGGTTTAAAGAATACCAAATCTATATGAGGATATATATTCTTATAGCGGATCTTTTGATATCGGTGAACATTACTAATGCCTTTTGGATGATCAGGAAGGTTATAATAGTTGTCATAATCCGGAGATTTACCCTCTGCAATAATTGTTGACTGGGTATTGGAATTAACGAGATCAATATCTACCCTGTGAATCAGTTTTTCATAAATATATTCACCGGTATGATACTGATTTGGTACTGGAAGCGCATTTTTTTCCTTTTTTGAAAAATCAGGATTGCTGCCTTTCTTTACTTCGTAAATATCATAAGAAAATCCTCCGGTTCTAAGCTGTACATTAAGGCCGTTGGAATGGAAAAGGTATTGTACATCTTTATTTATCTTCCCGTCCTGATCTGCAATCTGGCCTTTATTTTCATAAAAATAATAGGATTTGTTTTCAGAAATTTTTTTCTGCGAAAATAGAAGTATCGTGCTCAAAAATGAGAACAACGAAAGAATTTTCTTCATCAGTTATTAATTTTTGCGGCAAAGATATAAAAATAGCTCACTTATTAAATAATAAGTAATCGCAAACTTTCATTCCTAAACCTGATGGATATCATAACAATTCTGTTTAATTTTTTTGTTTAACAATTTTGTCAAAAATAATTTTTACTATAAATTTGCACAAATTTGTTTAACAAAAATGTCAAATCAAGCAAAAAAAGACCAAACACAGGAATTGATCAAGGAGACAGCGAAGAATTTATTCTTTGTGAAAGGAAAATTTGATGCTACTACGCAGGAGATTGCAGATGAAGCAGGAGTGAATAGAACGCTTATTAATTACTATTTCCGTTCAAGGGATAAGCTTATCCAGATCATCTTTGATGAAGCGCAAAGAGTAGAGCAGGAAAAATCGAAGATCATTCAGAATTCAGCTCTTCCTTTTAAAGAGAAGATCAGCAAGTTCATAGAAAGCAGCCTTTCTACAAGCCTTCAGTATCCTTATCTGGAAACATATATCGTATCACAGATCAATAAAGGAACTTGCCATCACAGAGAAATCGAAGAGGATATCCTGAATGATATGTACAAGGATATTGAAAAGGAAATGGAATTGGGAAATATTGAGAAAATGGCACCCGTTCAGTTTATTCTGAATATGGTTTCGCTGCTGGTATTCCCAAGTGCTGTAAGACCATTATTTATGGAGAATTTATTGATTAATGATGAAGAATATGATAAGATTATTTCTGAAAGAAGAGAGATCATTATCAATATGTTGTTTAAAAATTAAAAAACTAAAGTATTTCTGAAAATGATTCGTCATTTAGAAATAAATAATGAATGAAAATTAAATAAAAAATAAACGAAGTATAAAATTATGAATAGAAAACGTATAACTGCTACAAAGCTAAAAATTGGGATAGCTTCAGCATTTATGATTTTCGGCTCTACACTGATGTCTGCCCAGCAGCAGGTTTCCCTGCAGGAAGCAATAAAACAGGCACTTCAAAATAAGGCAGAAGCTAAAAAAGCTGCTTTACAGGTCAAAAAAGCCGAATACAAGATTGATGAAGCCAGAGCCGGTGCACTTCCACAGGTCAGTGCAACAGCAGGTTTAACCTATAATCCGATTATTCAGGAATCTTTGCTGGAATTTGGAGGTGAGAAAATCAGAGCACAGTTTGGGCAGCCCTGGGGATCAACAGCTTCTGTACAGCTTCAGCAGGCTATTTTTGACCAAAGAGTATTTACTGGACTTAAAGCGGCAAAATCAACAAGAGAATTCTATGTACTGAATGCTCAGTTAACCAATGAACAGATTATTGAAAATGTGGCAACAGCTTATTATCAGGTGTTTGTACAGGAGGAAAATCTTAAAACGGTAACAGCCAGCTATGCCAATACTGAAAAAGTAAGAAATGTTATTAAAAGTCTGGTTGATAACGGTTTGGCCAAATCAATCGATTTAGACAGAACAAATGTTCAGCTTACCAATATTGGTTCCAATAAGCAGACCTTAATCAACTCTGTTGAACTTTCAAAAAATGCTCTGAAGTTTTATATGGGAATCCCGATTTCTACAGATATCGAGCTTGAAGAAAAACAAATCGAACCAAAGCCTGAGCTGATTGCGAGCAATGTAGATCTTAATAACCGTACAGAACTTAAAGTTTTAAATAAAAACAGGGAACTTTTGGTTTTTAATAAAAAAGCGACTGAAGCTTATCTTTATCCCTCAGTAAATCTTACAGCAAACTACGGATGGGGAGCAAACGGAGCAAAATTCCCTTTGACCAATGGTCTTAGCAGAGGCGTTCTTTGGAGCGATTACTCAGCAATTGGTTTGAATGTAAATATTCCTATTTTCACGGGAGGAGCTACAAAAGCGAAGATCAACCAGGCAGAAATTGATATTAAGGATCTTGATGTTGATATTGAAAACACTCAGTTGAGCTTAAGTTTAGATTATAAAAATGCAGTTACCAATATGGAAAATGCATTAATTAATATCGAAAGCATGAAAGATAATGTAGGATTGGCAGAAAGAGTTCAGAAAAATACTCAGTCTAACTACCAGTATGGCCTGGCAACCCTTACAGAGGTACTGGATTCTGAAAATGCTTTGACACAAGCAAAACAGAACTATTCTAATGCACTGTTAGATTACAAGCAGGCAGAGATCAAGCTGATAAAAGCTAAGGGTGAACTAAACACACTACAAAACTTATAATAAACTAAAATGAAAAAAACTTTAATATATATCATCGTAGCAGCTGTACTGGTAGGGTTAGCCGCTTACAAGATTGCTGGTAACAAAGAAAAACAGACGCAGGAAGTAAAAGAAGTTGCGAAGCAGGTGGATAAAATCAATGTTAATATTGTAACCGTTACAAGAGAAAATATTGATACAGACTACTCAGCCAACGGTACTTTTATTCCTAAGCAGGAAATGAACCAGTCTTCTGAAATCTCAGGACGTATCGTAAGCGTTTTGGTAAAAGAAGGTTCAAGGGTAGGAGCAGGGCAGGTTTTGGCAACGATCAAAAAAGATGCTATCGAGGTGGATGTTACCCAGGCTCAGAACAATCTGCAGAATGCTATTATTGATAACCAGCGCTATGAAAACGCATACAAGACAGGAGGTGTTACAAAACAGCAGCTTGATAACTCAAGATTACAGCTTAAAAATGCTCAGGCTGCAGTAAAAGCTCAGGGAGTAAAAGTAAATGATACAAGCATCCGTGCAGGAATCAGCGGTACAATCAATAAGAAAATGGTTGAACCTGGAACAGTCGTTTCTCCTGGAACGTCAATGTTTGAAATCGTTAATATCAACAGTCTGAAACTTTCTGTTTTAGTAGATGAAAGCCAGATTGGAAAAATCCAGCTAGGTCAGGAAGTTCCGATTAAAGTAAATGTTTTGCCTGAAGATTCTTTCGTAGGTAGAATTACTTTCATTGCTCCTAAAAGTGATGCATCTCTGAATTTCCCTGTTGAAATTGAAGTACAGAACAGAGGAAACCTTAAGGCTGGTATGTATGCAACTGCTAAATTCAGTACAAACAACGGCGCAGAAACTCAGAATATGCTGACCGTTCCTGCAGAAGCGTTTGTAAATGGAGTAAGCTCAGGACAATTATTCGTTGTTCAGAATGGAGTTGCTAAATTGATCAAAGTAACCATTGGAAAAGTTTACGGAGATAAAGTTCAGGTTTTAAGCGGATTGAATGGAGGTGAGCAGGTAGTTACCAGCGGACAGATCAATCTGGACAACGGATCTAAAGTGAACATTATAAAGTAGCAGATCGATGAAGTTAGCAGAAATATCCATTAAAAGACCCTCGCTGGTAATTGTATTATTTACAATTCTGACGCTGGGAGGTATCCTGAGTTATACGCTCATGGGATACGAATTGATTCCGAAGTTTGAAACCAACATGGTAACCATTTCTACGGTATATCCGGGAGCTTCACCTGCAGAGGTGGAAACATCCGTAACCCGAAAGATTGAAGATGCCGTAGGTTCTTTGGAAAACGTTAAAAAAGTAGAATCTTCTTCATACGAAAGTTTATCCGTAATCATGGTTCAGCTGAACGACGGAGCCGATGTAGATTACGCTTTAAATGATGCACAGAGAAAGGTGAATGCTATTCTGGCAGACCTTCCGGAAGATGTAAAAGCACCGTCTCTGAACAAATTCTCTTTAGATGACTTACCTATTATCACGATGAGTATTTCATCTGATAAGCTGAACAGTAAAGACCTGTACGACTTATTGGATAAAAAGATTGAACCTATTTTCTCTCGTGTAAACGGTGTGGCTCAGGTTGACCTTGTAGGTGGACAGGAGAGAGAAATTCAGGTAAATCTTGATGAGAAAAAATTACAGGGGTACGGGCTTTCAATTGGAGATGTACAACAGGCCATTCTTTCATCAAACCTTGATTTCCCTACAGGAAGTTTGAAAACGAGAACTACAAAATCTACGATCAGACTTTCAGGAAAGTATAAATCTACGGAGGAAATGAATAACCTTGTTGTTTCCAATAAAAACGGTGCACAGGTACGTTTATCAGATATCGCAACAGTTTTTGACTCTCAGAAAGATGTTGAAAAAGTAGCGAGATTCAACCAGTTTCCGACTATTTTAATGCAGGTTAAAAAACAATCTGATGCAAATGCGGTAGCAGTATCTGAAAGTGTTCAGAAAACCATCAAAACTGTAGAAGATGCATACAAAGTTCAGGGAGTAAAAGTAAAAATCGTAAACGATACCACAGAATTTACCCTTGAATCTGCAAACCACGTTATTTTCGACTTATTCTTAGCGATTATCCTCGTGGCGATTGTAATGTTGTTATTCCTTCACAGTATCAGAAACGCCTTTATTGTAATGGTTTCTATCCCGGCTTCATTGGTGGCAGCCTTCATCGGAATGAACCTGATGGGATATACTTTGAACCTGATGAGTTTACTGGGACTATCCCTTGTGGTAGGTATCCTGGTGGATGACGCAATTGTAGTTCTGGAAAACATTTACCGTCACATGGAGATGGGTAAAAGTAAGATCAGAGCAGCATATGACGGAGCTTCAGAGATCGGATTTACCGTTGCTGCGATTACCCTGGTAATTGTGGTGGTATTCTTACCGATCGCGATGAGTTCAGGTCTTGTAGCCAACATCCTTGCCCAGTTCTGCGTCACGGTAGTTATTGCCACCTTGTTATCCTTATTGGCTTCATTTACCATCATTCCTTGGTTATCATCAAGATTCGGTAAACTGGAACATTTAACAGGTAAAAACTGGTTTGAGAAATTCATTCTTTGGTTTGAAGGATTAATTGAGAAATTTACCCACTGGATCACAGGAATCCTTGAATGGTGTCTGAAAACTACATTAAGAAGAATCTCAACAGTAGTGATCACATTTATTGTTTTAATCAGTTCATTCTTGCTGGTAGTATTCGGATTTATTGGAGGAGAGTTCTTCCCGCCAATTGACCGTGGTCAGTTCTTAGTACAAATGGAATTGTCAAAAGATGCAACCGTTGAAAAGACAAACCAATTAACATTAGAAGTTGAAAAATTCTTAAGAAACGATAAAGATGTTGTAGATCTTATTACAACAGTCGGACAGCAGTCTACAGGTTTTGGGGGTGCTCAGGCAACCACTTACCAGTCTGAGGTTCAGGTGAACTTAACAGATAAGTCTGAGCGTACAGAAAGTACCAACATCAAAGCTGCAAAAATAAAAAGACTGTTAGAGGAGAAATTCACAGGAGTTGAGTTTAAAACAGCTCCAATCGGTATTATGGGTGCTGAAAATGCTCCTATTGAAATGGTGGTGACAGGTCCTGATAACGCTACAGCAGTAAAAGAAGCAACGAGAATCCTTGAACTATTGAAAAAAGTTCCGGGAGCAGTAGATGCCGAATTGTCAACTGATACAGGTAGCCCTGAAGTTCAGGTAAGTATCGACAGAGATAAAATGTCTGCTTTAGGTTTAAACCTTTCAAGCGTAGGACAGACGATGCAGACAGCATTCAACGGAAATACAGACGGAAAATTCAGAGCCGGGGAATATGAATATGATATCAATATCCGTTTCGGAGATGTAAACAGACAATCTATTGATGATGTGAAAAACCTTATGTTTACAAACCCTCAGGGACAGCAGGTTCGTTTGAGCCAGTTTGCTAATGTGGAAATGGGTTCAGGGCCAAGTTTGCTGGAACGTAGAGACAAATCTCCTTCCGTAAAAGTAAGAGCAAAAGCTGTTGGTAGACCTGTTGGTGACGTAGCCAATGAGTGGGCGAATCAGTTCATGAACAGCACTAAAAAACCTGTGGGTGTAGATTACATCTGGAGTGGAGATATGGAAAATCAGCAGGAAGGTTTCGGTACATTGGGAATTGCATTATTGGCAGCTATCGTATTGGTGTACCTGGTAATGGTTTCCCTATATGACAGTTTCGTCTATCCTTTCGTGGTATTGTTCTCAATTCCGTTAGCAATGATCGGAGTAATGGTAATCCTTGCCTTAACAGCCAACTCACTGAATATTTTCACCATGCTGGGGATGATCATGTTGATTGGTCTGGTAGCGAAGAATGCGATCCTTATTGTTGACTTTACGAATGCAAGAAAGGCTGCAGGTGCCAATACCCACGATGCTTTGGTACAAGCCAATCACGCCCGTCTTCGTCCGATCCTGATGACCACCATTGCGATGATCTTCGGTATGTTACCGATCGCATTGGCAACAGGTGCCGGAGCTGAGATGAACAAAGGTCTTGCATGGGTAGTAATTGGTGGTTTAACATCATCACTATTCCTTACATTGATCATTGTACCGGTAGTATACTCTCTATTTGACTCTGTTCTAAGAAGAATGGGTAAAGATACTAAAGTAGACTACGAAGCTGAAATGAAAGCAGATTACGTACACAGAGAACTGAATGAAGACGGATTTACTCCGAAGCATTTAGACAAATAAATTAAACCTTTAATTAACCGAAAGCGCCTCAGATTTTCTGAGGCGCTTTTTTGTTGATATTTGATGATTTAAAATTGAGTTATATAGGTTTTGGCTAAAGCCATTGGATGATTTTTATTATTGTAAATGGGCTAAAGCCCATTTCTATTGATGATGATTATTGCGCATTAAGAAAATATTCAATAGGAGCGGGCTTTAGCCCGCTTAAATTTATAACAGCCAATATTGGCTTTAGCCAAAACATAACATCCGGTTTGGGCAACAAAAAAGCTCCCAGTAAAACTGAAAGCTCTTATATATTGTAATGTAAAAAATTAATCTGCCATAGCCTCTCCGGACTTTCTGTACACGAAGTTTCCGTAGATGTGTCTTCTTGCAAAACGGCTTGGTGAATCAGCATTAATCATTTTGATATACGTGTTTTTTGGAACTCCCATATACTCATACATATTTCCGTTCAGATGCTGAACCGTTAAAATTGATTTTTCAAGATAAAAATCCTGAATATTAGATTTTGTAATCGTTTCAGTATATTCTTCTTTGTACTTTTCCTGTGTTTCAGAATTAATGCTTACCAAAAAGTGATACGCTTCAATTACAGATTTGCTCTTTTCTTCAGCTTCCAGTTTTCCGGCTTCATCATTAATAAATTTATCAGGATGCGTATCTTTCATCACATTTCTGTAAATGGTCTTTAATTCTTTTAGAGTAACATTTTTATCTACTCCAAGAAGCGTTCTGTGCTCACCAATTTTTTTCATATCTCTAATCCTTATTTTCGGGGTGCAAAATTACGGATTTAAATCTGATAAACCATAACTTATTCATTATTAATTTATTTGAGTGTTTTTAAAGCATTAAATTATAATGATAAAGAGCTGCTATAGTGTGTATGGTCAACTTTCACAGCTCATTAAGATCTGATTGTAATGATTATTCAATCTGAAAATAAATAAAAACAGTACCCAATCTGAGTACTGCTAATATATTTTTCAATATTTAAATGCTTCAATCTTTTAATAAACCTATGGCTGATCACATGTTCTCTTCAGCCTGGTGAAAATCTTATCAAAATCCTTGTAAGAGGTCTCTTCATTATCACGCTTTTGTCTGAAACTGCTGTTGGCACAGTTGTGAAAACCCAGCCCAATCATATCGATTAATGCATAATCTTCTTTTTGAGGATCATTCATTTTGGCATCAAATCTTGCCATTACACCCTTGGGGTCAGCATTATTTTTGCTTTTAAGTTCAGTGTATGTTCGCCATGCTGCAAACATCTTTTCTCTGTCGGGCGAGGATATGGCATCAATCTGCTCTTTGCAGGTATCATAATATTTACTGTTTCTCAATGTGGAAGGATCAGAATAGGCAAGGATTTCTTCTTTATTAAGCTGGTATTCATTTTCAAAAGAATCGATAGTTTCTTCCATTAATTTTTTCCATTTGGGAAGATCAATTACTTTGAGGCTATACAATTCTTTTTTCTTTTCGTCATACTGCTTTTCCAGTTCCTGTAAATACGTTTCTCTGTTTTTACGGATTTCTTCAAGCTGGGCAATTTTAAAAACAGGCTGGGTATCAAATACAACCCCATTGAACTGATACAAAAGTTTGTTGATCCCATCTATTTCTTCTTTCTTATATTTAGCCGGGTCAAAATACCCTTTGTTGTCACAGTTAAAAGTCTGATAGCTGTAAGGGGTAAGATTGTTTGCTTTTGCAGGAGTTTTTTGTCCCCAAATAGTAATGGATAAGGCCAAAGCAAGCCCGATCATCATTTTTTTCATGTACATAACCTGTTGAAAGAATCCGAATTTTCTGAATTTCTATGCAAAATTAAGGCTTTAAATTGAAAATATAAAGGATTAAATAGATTTTCTCAATGGTTTTTGTAAATTTTATATGAATTTTGCACTAACGATTTAATACTTTAAAAATCTCAGACCGTAAAATTTTAAAAAACGAATAGTAATAAACTGATATAGAGTTGTTTTTGTTAAAAATAACTACTTACTTTAATAAATCTTTTAAAGCTTTCTCAAGATCCGGAAATTTGAAATGGAATCCTGCATCCTCAAGTTTCTTTGAGGAAGCCCGTGACCCTTCCAATATAGCAACAGCGAGTTCGCCAAATAATAGTTTCAGAACAAACCCGGGAACATTAGGCATAAATAAAGGTTTCTTAAGTACCTGGGCAATCTTTTTTGTCAGCTCTTTATTGGTGGCATGCTGTGGAGAGACTGCATTATAAGCTCCATCCATATTAGGATTTTTTAAAGCAAATTCATAAATAGAACAAATATCTTCAATATGAATCCAGGGCATGTATTGCTTGCCGCTTCCCAGAGGAGAACCGATATAATATTGGATAGGAGGGATCATTTTCTTTAATGCTCCGTCCTTTTCAGAAAGAACAACAGCGGTACGTATTTTGACAACTCTTTCTGCCAGATCCTGTTCCTTAAAATCATCAGAAGCCCTTTCCCATAAAACAACTACCTCACTTAGAAAATCGTTGCCTGGCGGATCTGTTTCTGTATAAATTTTTTCTGAAGTTTCCGTACCATAAAAATTAATTCCCGAAGCTGAAATAAAAGATTTTAGCCTGATCTTGTTTTTTCTTAAAGTTGTTCTCAGCAATTCCGCAGAATCTACACGGCTGGAAATCAGTTCTTTTTTTCTTTCCGGGGTCCAGCGCTTTTCTGAAATATTAGCCCCTGCAAGATGAATGATGTGGGACACATTCTCAAAGGCGGTCTCATCAATAGTTCCTTTTTTGATGTCCCATTCATATTCATGATTATGAACTTTTTTTCGGGTCAGAAACCTGATTTCGTATTCCTTATCTATTTTTTTTGCCAGTTCCTTGGCAATCATGCCGCCGGCACCTGTGATCAGAACGACTTCTTTCATAATTTTATATTTGTGGTGGGTTATGCCTGATTTTTTACAATCAGTACAAAATCATCTTCCAGAAGTTTATAACCGCAATCATAGATGAATTTGTATTCAGAACCGTTTTTATAAACTTTCAGGTTGGTAAAATAATCGAAATCAAAACCCAAGCCATCCAGTCTGGACCTGGGAACTTTTGTTTTACCATCGGTATTAATTTCCATCAGAATACGGTAATTCTTACGGAGTTTGTTGTTTACATTCCGCATCAGATTAGTAGAATCCTTATTCTGCTTATTGTTATAGGCGTTCCGACAGGCATCATTGCAGAATTTTTTATCAGATCTTCCAATGATCTTCTCGCCACATTCCAGACAATTCATGATTTTTATTTTAAGTGATGTTGGTGTCTTTTTTTTAACAGTCTTTTGAACATGCTGTGGGTAGGATAGCTTCTGTTGGGAGTAATATTATTAAAAAATAAGGCTACAATCAAAAGAATAATGCATCCGGAAAGAACAGGGGAGAGCACATACCAATAGCCCAGTTCCGGAATTTTTCCTGTAGAACTCACTGCAATCAGCGCTGTAGCTCCACCAGGTGGATGTAATGTTTTCGTATACTGCATCAATACAATGGAAAATGCTACTGCCAAAGGTGCCGAAAGCCAGATGATATCCGGAACAAGCTGATAGACGGTAACGCCTACCAATGCCGAAAGTACATGCCCGCCTATAAGGTTTCGGGGTTGGGCCAAAGGACTCTGGATAGCACCATAAATAAGAACGCTTGATGCTCCAAAAGAACCGATCAGGAATATATTTTCAGTTTCTGTGAGTGAATGAGACTGGATAAACGCAATGATCCCAATCCCGAAAAATGCTCCCAGAAATGACCAGAAATGTTCCTTATAATCAACAAGCGTCTCTTTATAAATCACATATTTTGAAACCCTGAATGTTCTTTTGAATGTCTTCTTCATTTACTCTTCTTTATCTTTTATAATTTAAATTAGATTTTCCGCGAACGGCTGTAAAACATGGTATGAATATAAATTCCTGCCGTAATTGTTCACAATACAGACCGCGTGTCAAAGATACGGAATTATCCGTTTGTAAATGGATAGGATTTGAATGATATAAGGACAGTTAAAAGTCATATTACTTTGTAAAAAAGAAAGCCAGAATAGAAATGTTCTATCCTGACTTTAGTATATTTTTTTGTAAAAGATGTTTGCTATTTTTTAAGTCTTTCGATCTCTTCTTTCAGCAGACCAATATATTCCTGCATGGTTTTTATGATTTCTATGCTTAATTCATTGCTGATATGCCCCATATTGTTGGCGGAGAAACCACTGTTACCAACGTTTGCTCCAGGGCTGTCATTAAAAACAGGATTTTCAATAATAATGGTAGCTTCCTCTTCTTCATAAATTTCGTCTACCGGAACATCTAAAAACTTAGCCAGCTTTTGCCATTCAGTCTGTGTTATAGATACACCACCGCTTTCTTTTCTGCTATAATTGGAGACGTCAGTGGGGATCACTTCAGCCATTTGCTGCTGAGTAAATCCTTTCATCTTTCTTACTGTACGTAGTTTTTCTTTTTGCATATCAGACGTTTTTACAAATTTGCAAAAAAAAATCAAATTAAAGAGAAAAAAATCCCTTGTCATAGATCTGTTTTTCCATGTTTTTTTAAAAAGAAAAATATTTTAGGAAGTGTTTTCATTTTATTAAATTTTTAATTAATCGGAGGTATTAATGCTTTTTAATTCTAATAAATTCTGTATAAAAAAGATTCTTTTTATTTTATTATCCGTTTTCAAACGGTTACAAACGAATTTAAATAGTTTATAACCGACTGAGAATGGGAAGCATCGCCATCTTTGCAACAGAGATTTGAGAAAGCAGTGAACGTCTCTTATCTGAATTATTAATCTTTAAAATATAAAAGTTATGTCACTAAGAAACAAAGTAACATTAATTGGTTACACAGGTAAAGAAGTTGAAATGGTAAACTTCGACAATGGAAACGTAAAAGCAAGTGTATCCTTAGCCACCAGTGATCATTACACCAATGCTAAAGGAGAAAAAGTAGAAGAAACGCAATGGCACAATTTGATTGCATTTGGGAAAACAGCAGAAATCTTTGAAAAGTATGTTCCTAAAGGAAAAGAAATAGCCATTGAAGGAAAGCTTACCTACAGATCATATGATGATAAAGATGGGATAAAGCGGTATATCACGGAAATTCGTGTAGATGAAATCCTACTGTTAGGAGGAAAATAACTTTAAAAACACCTATGATGAGAGTGAAAATTTTTAAAATCAGGCTGCCTGAAGAATTTCTCTACAAAGATCAGAAAATGCTGGATGATTTTCTGGAAGGTAATGAAATTATGAAAGTAGAAACAGCTTTTGTGAGTGAAGAAAAGTATTGGTCTGTCATATTGTATTTTGAAGACTTAAAGCTTGCAAAAAGTACAGTAAAAGAATCCAAGGCAATTAAATATTCTGCAGAAAATGATCTTTTGAATACAGATGAAGAAAAGATACTGGATGCTCTGAAGCTTTGGAGGTCAGAAAAAGCACGGGAACATAATCTTCCTACTTATTTCATCGCAAGTAACAAAGAACTGATATCTGTTGCCAAGTATAAACCTGCTAAGAAAGAAGAATTGCTGGAGATCAAAGGGTTCGGGAAGCATAAGATTGAAAATTATGGTGAAGAAATTCTTGAAATCCTTGAAAGCTTATGACTTTTTTGGAATAATTGATAACATCACAAGAAAAGCTGAGGGAAGACTTTCTTCAGCTTTTTATACTATGTAAAATTCCTTTCAATTCCGTACTTTTGCATTTATCAAAATGACATACAACAAATGAAGCCAAGTTTAGCAAAAGGGACGAGAGATTTTACGGCACAGGAAGTTTCCAGAAGAAAATATATCATCAATATTTTACAGAATAATTTTGAATTATTCGGTTTTCAACCATTGGAAACCCCAAGCTTTGAAAATCTTTCTACTTTAACAGGAAAATACGGAGAAGAAGGTGACCGCTTAATTTTTAAAATTTTAAATTCAAGCATCAATGAAGCAAAAGAAGAGAAAAAAACTCAGATGCTTCATGACTTTCAAAAAGCATTGGAAAAGCCATTCAGTGCAGAGAGCCTTACTGATAAAGCCCTTCGTTATGACCTTACCGTACCCTTTGCAAGATTTGTAGCGATGAATCATGGTAAACTGACGTTTCCATTCAAACGTTCTCAGATCCAGCCGGTGTGGAGAGCAGACAGACCTCAGAAAGGAAGATTCAGAGAATTTTATCAGTGTGATGCCGACGTTGTAGGAAGCGAGAGTTTACTACAGGAAGTAGAGCTGGTTCAGTTGTATCTGAAATCTTTTGCAGATCTGAAAGTTCCTGTAACCATTCATATGAACAACAGAAAGATTCTATCCGGATTGGCAGAATATGCAGGAATCACAGATAAGTTGATAGATTTCACTGTAGCATTAGATAAGCTGGATAAAATAGGTAAAGACGGAGTTGTAAAAGAATTACTGGAAAGAGAAATTTCTCAGGAATCTATTGATAAGCTGAATTTCTTGTTCAGCCAGTCGGATGATGCGCTGGACAATCTTCTTCAGCTGAAAGAGAAATTTGCAGGAAATGAAATCGGTCTGAAAGGAGTGGAAGAACTGGAATTTGTTCTTACACAATCGCTGAACCTGGGTGTGGATATTCAAAATCTGGTATTCAATATTACACTGGCGAGAGGTTTAGACTATTATACAGGAGCTATCTTTGAAGTGAAAGCAGATGAAGTTGCCATGGGATCTATCGGAGGTGGCGGTAGATATGATAACCTTACTGAAGTGTTTGGCGTTAAAAATATTCCTGGAATAGGAATTTCATTCGGATTAGACAGAATTTATCTTGTGATGGAAGAACTCAATCTATTCCCTGAAGAAGCATCAGCCAAAATAGAATATCTGTTTGCTAACTTTGGAGGTGAAGGAATTACAGATGCATTGAAGCTGATCATGCAGCTAAGAGCCAAAGGAATTTCAGCAGAGTTATATCCTGAAAATGCAAAGATCAACAAACAGTTTACCTATGCTGAAAAGAAAGGCATAAAGAATCTTGTTTTCCTGGGTGAAGAAGAAATTAAAAATAATACGGTTACTTTTAAAGATCTTGAAGCAGGAGAGCAGAAAACGGTTTCCTTAGAAGAGTTTTTAGGAGAATAATAGGATAGATACATAAAAAAACAAATCAACCACAAAAGTAATTTTGTGGTTGATTTGTTTGATGGATGCTAAGATTTAAATACTTTTGAGTAAAAAAGGAATGACTAATAATTGTGCATTGTGTACTACAGAATTAACATCCATGGATACGCTTTTGGGAGCAAATATGCTTTCAGATGGTAATGTTTTATGCAATAAATGTTTAAATAAAGTAACTGATATCAATGAAGAGTTGCTTTATAATCTTAATAAATTCAGCATTCATGATATCAGTAAAATGCTGAGCAAAGAGAAAACCGAAGAAGTTCAGGCAGTAATGACTGCAGACCAGAACCTTCCTGCAATGGCAGATTATGACTCTCATCAAATCCCAAAAGAGGTTTATAAACGAAGGCACCAGAAAATAAAGAAGGAACTGGAAATGCTTCATGCTAATCTGTCCGTCTTTACCAAAGGAGAAATTAAAGAACTTCCGTATTTGATTTCAGAAGATGAGCAGATCATCGCTATTACAGATGCTCAGTTTGTGAATACTTTGGCAGCAGGAATATTGGTGGCAACACCGTTGAGGCTGATTTCAGTATCAAAAGCAATGTTTGGCGATGCAAAAATCAATAATTATCCAAACGAAACCATTAAGGCTGTAAGTTTTGTAACAGATCCCAGATCACCAATTATTAAATTACATCTTGACGAAAGAGTGGTAGCGTTTGAATGCTTTATGGATAAAGATGATGCAGAAAATTTCTATGACAAGATAAAAGGTATTTATAATCATCCTAAAGAACAATCTCCAAAACAAATTGATAATGTGGTAAACAAAGGAATTTCATCAGAAGAAATTCTAAACCAGCTTGAGAAATTAGGAAAATTGAGTGAAAACGGAATCTTAACCGATGCCGAATTTGCTGAGCAAAAAAAGAAACTGCTGGAGCAATTAAAATAAAATTTGTAAACCGAATTATGAAGGATAAAGTATCTTCAAAAATAGTAGAGAGCTGGCTTAAAGGATGGTGCCTGTCAAGAGAAGTATCTTTTCTCCTTCCCTATAACTCCGGGTTTTATGTAAATGTAGGAGATGAAAAGCAAAAAGAACGTTTTGTGTTTCCTGAGCTTAATGATGATTTTTTCCAGCATGCCCATTCAATTGATGATCCGTGGATTTATCTGAAAGTATCTGCTTCTCCTGATGAATTTATACATAGAATTCCCGAAAGGTGGAAACTGCAGCCACAGGGATATATGATGACCTGTTTTCATCCTATGAATTTTGCGGAAATGAATCTTGCAGAAGGATATCATTTAGAATTTTCTGAGTATAATACAACCTTTGTTGTCAGGATTGTAGCGGAAAATGGTGAACAGGCTTCTATTGGCCGTGTTTCTCTTATTGATGACGTTGCAGTGTATGACAGGATTATTACCGAAACAAATCATCAAAGGAAAGGGCTCGCTCGTTTTTTATTGAAAGAATTGGAAAAGATCGCTTTGTATAAAGGTTTTTCAAATAATCTTTTAGTGGCTACAGAAGAAGGAAAACTATTGTATGAGACTTTGGGCTGGAAGCTGTATTGCCTGCATACTTCTGTAGTGATTCCTTCAGAAGGCTGATTTTTTTATGGAATTAAATTTTTTATTACAAAAAAAACTAATTTAGCCCTGTAAACTAATACTATGAGTAAAAAATCAAGACTAGACGAAATAAGAGAAGAACTTAAAAAGCTGGATATCAGCCCTACCATATTTGCCCGGAAAGAAATTCATGAATTACCGGATATCCTTTCACCGGAGGAAAGAATTGTATATCTGGTAGAAGGCAGAAATAAACTGAACAATCATCATATCATCTTAGTAGCCACTGACAGAAGACTGATTTTTGTGGATAAGGAATTCATGTACGGATTGAAAGTGGAAGACTTTTCTTACAGTAAGATAAGCTCCATACAATATGAAACAGCATTTTTACTGGCTTCCATAGATATTCAGGTTACAGATGATATGGTAGAGATTGATGGAGTAGGAAAGTATCATGCTGAACTGTTCTGCGAAAAAGTAAGAGAATTCATGTCCCATCCGGAAACACATTTTCAGAGCAAATCTGAACCTAGTGTTTTAGATCAGTTGGAATAATTGGGAAGATTAAAAGAAACGGGAGTTCTAAGTGAAGACGAATTTCTTGAGCAAAAGAAGAAATTGATAGATAAATTATGATCAATGTATGCTGGTAATAAAAATTATTTTATAGGAAAACTCACACTTTTTTAACTTAAACCATGGAAAATTACTTAGAAATTAATAAAAAATCATGGAACGCTAAAGTAGAACCTCATCTGAAATCGGATTTCTACTTTGTAGATGAATTTTTAAAAGGAAGAACATCCCTGAACTCAATAGAATTAGATCTTCTTGGAGATATAAAAGGAAAGACTATTCTGCATTTGCAGTGCCATTTTGGGCAGGATTCTATTTCCCTGTCAAGAATGGAAGCAAAAGTGACCGGAATTGATCTTTCTGATAAAGCTATTGATACCGCCGGAGATCTTGCAGAAAAATGCGGTACCGATACAGAATTTATCTGTTCAGATGTGTATAATTTGCCAAATGTTCTGGATCAGAAATTTGATATCGTTTATACAAGCTATGGTACAATAGGATGGCTTCCCGATCTTGAAAAATGGGCAGATGTTATCAATCATTTTCTGAATCCGGGAGGAAAATTCATTATGGCAGAATTTCACCCTGCCGTCTGGATGTTTGATGATGATTTTACAAAAGTAGCTTATAGCTATTTCAATGAAAAACCGATTGTAGAAACTTATGAAGGAACATATGCGGATCAGTCTGCATCCATCGTGCAGGAATATGTTATGTGGAATCATTCTTTGGCAGAAGTCCTTGATAATTTGATTAAAAAAGATTTACAACTGAATACTTTCCGGGAGTTTGACTGGTCACCATATCCTTGTTTCAGACACGTAGAAGAATTTGAAAAAGGGAAATGGAGAATTCCACAGTTCGGCAATAAAATACCTCTTGTGTATGCGCTGGCAGCACAGAAAAAATAAAACCACAATGGTTAACAAAAATAAAAAGTCATCGTAAGTACTATTACGATGACTTTTTCCTATATATGAATGTTAAAAAAACTGCTCTGTGTTGGCTAGCTTAGGGAATCCTCAGCTTTTGTTTTTACTTCGTCCACTTTATTCTGAACCTGGGAAGCAACATCATTGGCTTTGCTCTTAAGGTCATTTCCCCATTTATTAAGATTGTCTTTTGCAGTATTGATTTTATCCTTTACAGCTTGTTGATCTTCAGGGCTTGAATTCTTATATTTCCAATAAGCTAATGCACCTAGTCCAAGTAAAGCTAATAATCCTTTTGTCTTGTTTCCCATGATTTCTATTTTTTTATGTTATTACTATTACAATTTGTTGTTATGAATAATGTAAAATACGTGCCAAAAAAATAAATGGACTTATAAAAAAATGTTAAATTTAAGAGAAGACTTCAAGTTTTTCGCCATCAAAACTGGCGAAAACCATAGTAGGATACGAATCCCTATGATAGATATTTCCATCTTTATCAATAGCGATAGCACCTGCGAATCCATCAATAGTTTTAAGTTCATCAAATGTTTTGCTGAAAGCCTGTTCAAGGCTCATACCATCCGTAACTCTGGTTACAATTTTGGCAGCAGTAGCATTGCTGACAATATCTTCACCTACACCAGTACAACTTACCGCACAGAAAGCATTGGCATAATTTCCTGCCACAGTGGCAGAATCTGAAATTCTTCCGGGAATTTCAAACCCTTTTCCTCCGGTAGACGTGGCAACAGCCAGTTTTCCTTCATGGTCAATGGCTACACAGCCTACAGTTCCTTTACCTCCATTGGCTAGTTTGGCCTCATACTCTTTTCTTCTCTGGGGAATTTCCGTAGAAAAATTTTCGAAACCATTTTCTGTAGCATATATTTTGGCACCATTTCCTCCTAAAACTCTGTCATCCTCACGGATAAGATCTTTAGCAACAAAAATAGGATTCTGTACATTCTGAATATTAATGACACCGCTTAGTTTCTGAGTGTTCCCGTTCATGATGGCAGCACTCATACGGATTACACCATCACTCTGGATTTGAGAACCGATTCCCGCATTATATAACGGATCATCTTCCAGTAAGGAAACAGCATAGGCAACGGTATCAAAAGCCGAATGTGTTGTAAGATAGTCGAATGCCTTTTGAGCAATTTCTTTTAATGAATCCTGTTTTGCTGTTTTTACTTCGTGGCTTTGGTCGCTTTCAGAAAAAAAACCTCCGTGGATAATTACTTTCATAAAATTATAGATGATGATTGATAAATGATATTCTTTTACGAAGTTAATTAATAAAAGATAAAAGATAAAAGATAAAATTGTTAAACAACTATTATGCATCTGGATATCAACATCAATAGGGGTGGGCTTTAGCCCGCCTTACAATAAACATTTTAAATTCATTGGCTTTAGCCCAACTTGAAATATGAAGTTAAATAAAAAACGGAACCGAGGTTCCGTTTGTATAGCTGTATTTGTTGTTCTATTTATCCTGTGGTATCGGATTAAACTGAGAATTCTCAATCGTCAGCGTTTTTGTCTTCAGATCATAATGATCATTCATAGACATAACATGTACTGTTAAATTATCAATAGAAATCGGTTCTCCAAGATTGATATTAGTAAGGTTGGTATCTTTGATAAACCTTCCGTCTACCAGAATAACAAGACCTGAACCTACGGCAGTCATTACATCATTATGAATGAAAAGTCCTGTATCTTCACCCAATCCGATTCCCAGTGTTCTTGGATTGTTGACTACTGCCTGGAAAAGACGTCCGATTCTTCCCCTCTGTACAAAATGAGTATCAATAATAACATTATCGATTAACCCCAATCCCTGAGTGGTTTTGATTTCTCCTTTCAATAAGGCTTCAGAACTGCTTCCCTGGTAGATCATATTTTCAGAAGCTGCGGCAGCACCTGCAGAAGTTCCGGAATAAATAAAATCCTGTTCCTGGTATTTTAATAAAATCGTGTCATGAAATCTTGTTCCTCCAAGAATAGAAGTCAGTCTCAGCTGATCTCCTCCCGTGAACATCATCACATCGGCAGCGTTGGCTCTTGCCACCATTGCATCAGAATTGGCTTCTTCACGGTTGTGGATGTCAAGAACATTTACATTTTTAGCTCCAAGAAATTCAAATGCTTTTTTATATTCAGAACCTACGATCTGAGGAATTTGAGATGCGGTTGTTACAATTTCAATCACAGAATCTTCCTTTAGTTTTGATTCGTTGATGATCTTTCGCAAGATCCCTCGCTCAAAAAAATTAAGATTCTTTTCTATATTCTGATCATAATCGGTTTCAGCAAAACTTCCTTTGTTTACAGCGCCTCCGATAACTATTAATTTTCCAACAGGTTTCATCATTGTACAAAATTAAAAAATAATTCACATTCTTTCGCTAATTTCATGCCATCTTTAGTTGATTTTTAATGTTTTAGGAATGTTAATTAAAATTATTTTTTTTTTAACAAATCTTTAAATGTGGTATAGTTTCGTTTAGGGTTTTACATTATCTTTGGTTTTGAAAGGAGTTATTGTTAACTGTTAAAATGCCAATAGACTATGAAAATCGAAAAGATTCAGGCACTAAGAGGTCCTAACATCTGGAGCATCAGAAGAAAGAAGCTGATACAGATGAGGTTGGACTTAGAAGAAATGGAAAATTATCCTACCAATAAAATCGAAGGATTTCGGGAAAGGATTGAAAAATTAATCCCATCATTGATTACGCACCGATGCTCGGAAGGAGTAGAAGGAGGCTTTTTCCATAGAGTGGAAACGGGAACCTGGATGGGACACGTCATTGAGCATATTGCTTTGGAAATACAGACCCTGGCAGGAATGGATGTAGGGTTTGGAAGAACCCGTGAAACAAAAACTCCGGGAGTATATAATGTAGTATTTAATTATATCGAAGAAAATGCAGGGATCTTTGCTGCAGAAGAATCTGTTAAGATTGCAGAAGCGCTGATTGAAGGCAAAGATTATGATTTGAATGCATGTATTCATAGATTAAAAGAAATCAGGGAGCGTGTTCGTCTCGGGCCTTCCACTGGAAGTATTGTGGAAGAAGCTGCATCCAGAAGAATTCCATGGATAAGATTGGGAACAAACTCTCTGGTACAGCTTGGCTATGGGGTAAACCAGCAAAGATTTCAGGCTACGATTACCGGAAACACAAGTTCTATTGCTGTAGATATTGCCTGTAATAAAGAATTAACAAAGAGAATGCTTCATGATGCAGCTATTCCGGTACCCACTGGAGAGCTGGTAGTTGATGAAGAAGAATTAAATGCTGTGATCAGAAAAATCGGGTATCCTATTGTTATCAAGCCTTTGGATGGAAATCATGGAAAAGGATCTTCTATTAATGTCAACGATTGGGATGCTGCCAAGATAGGTCTTGAACACGCTCAGAAATATTCAAGAAAAGTAATTGTTGAAAAATACATTACGGGATATGATTTCCGTATACTGGTAATCAATAATAAAATGGTGGCTGCTGCCAGAAGAGTTCCTGCCCATGTTGTAGGAGATGGAGAACTGAACCTTCAGCAGCTTATTGAAAAAGAAAACAAAGATCCAAGGAGAGGCTATGGTCATGAAAATGTCCTTACCGAAATTGAAGTGGACAAAGATACTGTAGAATTACTTGATAAGCTTCAGTACACGCTGGAAACCATTCCTCAAAGAGGAGAAGTGGTGTACCTGAAATCAACAGCCAATCTTTCAACGGGAGGAACATCCATTGATGTCACTGATATGGTGCATCCGGAAAATATCACGATGGCTGAAAGAATTTCCAAAATTATCGGATTGGATGTCTGCGGTATTGATGTGATGGCAGAGAACCTCACCCAGCCTTTAAAGGAAAGTGGCGGAGCTATTATTGAAGTCAACGCTGCGCCGGGGTTCAGAATGCATCTTGCTCCAAGTGAAGGGCTACCCAGAAATGTAGCTGCACCTGTGGTTGATATGCTTTATCCTCAGGGAAAACCCTTTACCATTCCAATCATTGCGGTAACGGGAACCAATGGAAAAACAACAACTACGAGACTTATTTCCCATATTGTAAAAAGTAATGGCTACAGAGTAGGATTTACCACTTCGGATGGAATTTATATTCAGAATACCATGCTGTCAAAAGGAGATACTACCGGACCGCTTTCTGCAGAATTTATCTTAAAAGACCCTACCGTAGAATTTGCCGTGCTGGAAACAGCAAGAGGTGGTATCTTACGTTCAGGACTTGGCTTTTCACAATGTGATATTGGTGTTTTGACCAATATTGAGGAGGATCATTTGGGAATGAATGATATTCACAGTCTGAAGGATCTTACCAAAGTAAAGCGTGTTGTACTGGATAGCGTGAAAAAAAGCGGTTGGAGTGTTTTAAATGCCGACAACGAATATTCTATGAAGATTGTGAGTGATCTCGATTCCAATGTAGCTATTTTCAGTATGGATGAAAATAATCCTCATATTGTAAAATTTGCCAAAGAAGGAAAGATCACCTGTGTGTATGAAGAAGGTTTTGTAACCATCAAAAAAGGAGACTGGAAAATTAGAATAGGAAAAGCCAAAGACTTCCCGATTACCATGGAAGGAAAGGCCAGGTTTATGATCGAAAATGTATTGGCAGCCAGTTTGGCAAGTTATCTATACGGATTCGGAATTGAAGATATTTCTAATTCTTTGAGAACTTTTATTCCAAGTGCTCAGCTCACACCGGGAAGACTGAATATTTTTAAATTTAAAAACTTTAAGGTACTGATTGACTTTGCTCATAATCCTTCAGGATACGAAGCCATTGAAGATTATCTGAAAAACGTAGAATCCACCAAGAAAATAGGTATTATTTCCGGTGTCGGAGACCGAAGAGACAACGATATCAGAGAATGTGGAAAGATTGCAGGACGAATGTTTGATTATATTATCATCCGGAATGAGAAACATCTTCGTGGAAGAACGGAAGACGAAATTAACGGATTGATTATTGATGGGATTAATTCTGCAGGCAGAGATGTGAGTTATGAGATTATTCCCAAAGAGATTGAAGCATTAAAACACGCCATGGGAATGGCTGAAGAAGGAACATTTATTACTGCTTTAAGTGATGTTATTTCCAATGCCATTGATCTGGTTCAGGAATACCAGGCCAAGGAATTACTGGAAGACGATAAAAACCTGTAAATACATCTTTACAGAACTTATTAAAATTGCAATACGGAATGAAAAAACGTATTGCAATTTTTGTATCTATTGGTTTGTGACTGTTTATTTCACAGTATACAGACAGTTTAAATTCAATCATTACGGTTTCCCGTAGGGTTACGAATACATTCTCTACTTATATTTACAAAGTTTATATAAACTAAAAGTACAAGAAGTTTTTTTAATGCCTTCCCTTATGGGGGGAGCTTTTTGTTTTTATGATTTGAAGGCAAGGTATACAATATACTTGTTTACTGTAACGGCTTTATTTTGGCAGGGTAATTCGGGTCGTGTTCAGAGGTTTAAGATAAGCGATCTTTTTCTCCGCTACCATTTTATCAAGTAATTTGTTTCTTTCAAGGATTGGTAAATTAATTATTTGATCCAGTTCATTAATGTCTGAACCGTTCCATCCTCCATTTCTTTTATGGTCTTCTCTTATTTTCTCTATTATTTTAGCTTCTATTTCTTCCATGTTTTCCATGGTTCAAATATACTACTTAATAAACATTTCATACACTAAAACGATCCATCCGATTCCGCATGCCCGGGTAATACATCCAATCAGTTTCACTTGCCAGTCCGGGCTTTGAAATAGCAGGCAGTCTTTAATAAATTCTTTCATCTTTCTAAGATACTTTTATTGAACGTTTTTTGTTTACGGAAACCCATAACGATTATTTTTTGTATGTTATGTCTCTTGTTGGAGAATAATTTTTATATTTGAATCTGAATTAAAATCAAAACCATGAAAAATTTAAAGAAAATCTCTAAGGAGAAATTAAAAAGTATTACAGGAAAGAGAGGATGTCCTCCAGGCTGGCATGACTGCCCGGTGCCATGGAATGAAAAAGTGTGCATTCCGCATGATAATGAAATGGCATGTCCTGATTTATAAAAATTAATCCCTCGCTGAGAGGGATTTTTTGTTCTTATATTTCAAAATTTAACCATTTTAGCATCGACTTTATAAACTTCTTCCAGAGATATACTGTTTTTTAAATGGTTTTTATAAGCTTTCCCTGGTTTTCATACGTCCTGCCTTTCAATTTAAAATAGGGTGTTTTTCCTTCACTGTTTTGGGAGTTACAGGTTTAATTTTGCTCAACAATAAATAAAATGAAACCCATGAGAACAATCAATTACATCGTTATACATTGTACGGCAACACAGCCAGATGTTACAATAGAGAGCATTAAAACGTATTGGAAGGAAAACCTGAAATGGAAAAATCCAGGGTATCACTATATGATAAAATCTGATGGAGAAATAGTAAACACTTTGCCCATCGATCAGGTATCTAATGGAGTTGCAGGGTGGAATTCTCAAATTATCAATATATCATATATTGGAGGCATTGATAAAAGCAACCATACCAAAGATACAAGAACTAAAGATCAAAAAAAATCTATTGTAAAGCTGTTAAGAGAATTAAAATCAAAATTTCCTAAAGCTAAAATTCAAGGGCATAGAGATTTTCCCAATGTCCATAAAGCTTGCCCTAGCTTTGATGCTAAGAAAGAGTATGCTGGGTTATCATAAGGTGAAGTATTGCAAGATCGTTTTTAAATAGAATTATGGTTTTCCATAATATATTATCCAACTAATATAAAAAAGATAAATAATACAATTACGGTTTCCCGTAGAATATGCCTTCAGTCTATCCGTATATTTACAATGTTTGTGAAAACACAGCGTACATGTCAATTTTTTATCCTCCTTTGTTGGGGGATTTTTTATGATTGGAGAGATCTTTCTTCAGGAGTAAAAAATAAAACCTCCGAAATTTTGGAGGCTTGTTTCTATAAGTTTTCTCAGGTTTTTTTATACGCTGCTTTTTTTTAAGATAAAAATAAAGGAATCAATTCTAATCTGAGTGTAAAGCAGATTTTATCCGAAAAAAGCATTGGAACTCCCGATCCAGATGGCATCTTTTTTATTGAAATCTACATTCACCATGGCGGCCTTTGTCATTCTTCCCAAATTTTCCAATAAGATAGGACGTTCATCATTTTCCCGCCAAATATACAACAAACGGATCTCTGCTTTTGAAAAATCTCCGTTGATATCTTCAAAAATGGGTTCATAATATACTTTTCTCTGCAGAATATAGTTTTCCTTATCCTGAATAGCCTCTGTAACTTCCTTTGTAGGGTTTAAATTAACACCACTTCCCGCAAATGAAAATAAAGGTTTCAATACAAAATCATCCAGATTTTCATTTTCCGGGAATTCATGCAGGAAATAACTCTTTGGAACAAACGGATGCTTTAATAAGGGCAAAAGGAACTTTGAGATTTTAAAGAACCAGTTCGGGTGGGTAATCCATTTGACATCCACTTCCTCACGGAAATCAAATTCTGTAGTAAGATCAGGAATATTATCCAGCTCGTCAAATATAACACGGTTGTAGATTCTTTTGATTTCGGTTAGCTTACCATTATTTTCATAATACAGCTTTCGCCCTTCTTTCTTTACTTTCGTCAGACATACTGTTTTAATTCCTATTAATTTTTCTGTGAGAGCAAAATCAATCGCTGTTTTTTGTTTTTCCGGAAAAATTTCAAGGAGGACTACATTTTCAGGATTTTCATCTCCTACAATCAGTTCTTTTAAATAGTTTTTAAAAGTTTCATGGGGCATAGGATTTCTGATCTCTGCAAGAAAAGGGTAAACTTCACAATACGTTTCTTCATATACTTTCTGGAAAGCATACAAAGAAGGAAATGCCTGAAGCTCAATCAGCTGAGGTTCTATTGCTCCGTTTTCACTTTTGCAGACTCCAAAATCTATGGTGAAAAAATGAGGTTGATCCGTATCATTGGGAACTCTGCAGTTATCAGGAATTGCCTTTTGAAGAAGCTCTGCCGGCATTGCTTTAATCTGGCTGATAATGCTTTCACTGGCGTCTATAAGCTTATTCTCAAATTCTTTTGTCAGAAAAAGCGGACTTTCTGAAACTCTGAAACCAGGTGCTGTTCCACCTTTTTTTGCCAATATATTTTTGAGTTGACTGTATTTTTCATCTGAAAACTCGTGATTGTACTGTTTTCTGTATTTTGGAATCATATTTTTTTTCTTTGTGATGTTAAAAAAATCGGACATTTATGCCCGATTGTTATATAGTAAGAAGCTGGAAGCTGGGAGAGGGAAGTTTTCAATTCTGAAATTTAAATTATTAGTTTATAAATAAAAGAATAATCAATAATCTTAACCGATAGTAACTTCCAGCATCCTTCTTCCGGCTTCCATCCTTTTTAAACCAAAGTCTCAGCTTCTTTCAAAATGTTTTTTTTTGCAAACTGAAGAAATCTCGGAAGAATCTGATGTCTGGTGAGAATGATTTTGTCTTCATCGTCTATTCTGTCTATCGTTTCAAGATATTTTTCCATCCCGAAATTTTCAATCATTGCTTCTCTGTTTTTTTCATCTTTCAGATTTTCGATCAAAGACTCTGGATTGGCTTCTGGATGAAACTGTGTTCCGAATATCTCCTCCGAAAAACGAACGGCCATTACGGCTCTTTCCAGGTTGATATGAGGTCGGAATTTTTCAATTGCCATGATGGTCATTCCCAATTCTTCAAAACGCTCATGATCCGGTTCAATAAACTGATAAGCTCTGGAATCTACCGCATAAAAAGGATCCTTAAGATTTCTAAATAAAAACTCATTTTCGCCTTCCTCTGTTTTATGAACAGGCATTACCCCGAAAGAATAAGATTTTCTTTTGCAGATATTTCCCAGATTCCAGTGAATGCTTGCCAGCTGGAATGAGTGGCAGATCAGAAAAAGGTACTTTTTATCTTGATGGTATTTATTATGCTCAAAAACAGAGTTTAAAAAATCAGCAAATCTGTCTTCCCAGGCAAGACCTTCACGATGTGGATTTCCCGGTCCGCCGGAAGAAATGAAAATATCAAAATCTCCGATCTCCGGCATTTCATCTTTGAATCTTACATCAAATGTCTCGATTACAACATTTTCTTCAGAGTTCTGCTGAAATGATTCAGAAATTTCTTTAATGTTTCTAAATCCTTGATTGACTTGATTGTTGTTCATATCCAGCAGAGCAATTCGAATATCTTTCATTACATCATATTTTTTGTAAAGTTACCAAAAATATTATGAAGCAGAATCACCATGTGTGATACCATACTCCGTTTCAGAGATCATATAATCAACGACTTTCCTCAGATCGCCTGTTTCCTTAAAGATTTGAAGCTGTCGGTCTGCACCGGTTCCGTTTTCAAGAATTTTCCAGGCATATTCCACTTCATGGCGGCATCCCAGATCATCTACTACATCATCAATAAATTCTAAAAGCTCCTTCAATAAATGCGGATAAGGAACAGATTCTTCTTTTCCAAAATCGATGAGATGGGCTTCAATACCGCTTTTGGAGGCACGCCATTTATTTTCGTTCAGCAACAGTCTTCTGTAGCTTCTGAAGCTTAGATTTTGTTGGTGAAGTTTATAAATTTTGGCAACCAGGCATTGCATAATGGCTGCAAGACAAACCGTTTCATCAATTCTTAACGGCATATCACAAATTCTGAATTCAATTGTAGGATAGAACGGATGTACCCGTAAATCCCACCATATTTTCTTGGCATTGTCGATAGTTCCTGTTTTTACCAGAAGATCTACATAGCTGTCAAACTCTGCCAGAGAGTTGAAATAACTTGGAATACCGGTCCTTGGGAATTTTACAAAGATTTCCTGTCTGTACGATTTAAAACCTGTATATCTTCCGATCCAGAAGGGAGAATTGGTAGAAAGGGCATACACATGAGGAAGAAAGTAACGCATGACATTCTGAATTCTCACGCCTTCTTCACGATTGGGAATTCCAATATGAACATGCAGTCCGAAAATAAGATTTTCCCTGGCCACATCTCCCATATCATCTACAATTTTGATGTATCTTTCTCCCTGGGTGATATTGTTTTCAGACCAATGAGAGAATGGGTGAGTGCCTCCTCCGGAAACACGTAATCCCTGTTCATGAGCGGTATTGATAAGGTGACGCCTTAAATTCGTCAACTCTGCTCTGGCTTCCTGGATATTCTGACAAATTCCCGTTTCCATTTCAATCATGGATTCGTGCATTTCGTGCTTTAAGTTCTCACTTAAAACCGCTTTGCCGCCTTCAATGATTTTTGAAACGTGAGAAACCAGATCTCTGCTTTCTACATCAATGATCTGATATTCTTCTTCAATTCCAATAGTAAACTGATGATGCATTTATTTTGTGTTTTTTAATTCTTTTTCGATGTTATTTAATGGAATCTTTCACAAAGGTTCCCCAGGCAATATTGGGTTTCCCCGGAACATATTCTTTAGCTTTTTCTATAGCCAGTTTTGCAGCATGTTCTATAATCCATGCAAAATTTTCTTCACCTACAGAATTTCGGTCTGCATCGGGAGCGGGGTTACAGAAATCAATGGCATAAGGTATACCGTCTCTTACAGCAAATTCCACGGTGTTGAAATCGTATCCTAAAGCTTCATTCATTGTAATTGTATAATCATGAATGGTTTTCAATAATTTTTCAAGTTCTGCACCTTGTGTCTGATGTGTGGTGGCATATCTTAAATGGGGCGCATTTCTAGGTTCATAAGGCATGA
The DNA here is from genome assembly GCF_003201365.1 of Chryseobacterium sp. CBTAP 102. Taxonomy (NCBI): domain Bacteria; kingdom Pseudomonadati; phylum Bacteroidota; class Flavobacteriia; order Flavobacteriales; family Weeksellaceae; genus Chryseobacterium; species Chryseobacterium sp. CBTAP 102. The sequence continues at coordinate 574,630 of NZ_QICX01000001.1, read as the reverse complement.
TGTGAACATATTTTCTGCCCAGGCAGTACACTCTGTAATAATCATCAAAGATAATTTCTTCCTGTACCATCATGACCAGCTGTTCTGTTTCTCCTAATTTATTCCAAAGATCATCCGGATTTTCAACTCTGTAAACACTTTTCCAGCCTCCGCCATCATGAGGCTTCATATATGCCGGAAACCCTACATAATTGAAGATATATTCCCAGTCATGGGGGAATTTCAGGTTTCTGAATGAAGTTTCGGAGGTGTTGTCCGGTCTTTCATGAGATGGAAGCAGAACGGTCTTAGGAAGCGGAATTCCCAGTTTGGACATCAGGGCATTGTTGAAAAATTTCTCATCAGCACTCCACCAAAACGGATTGTTGATTACATAAGTGCCGTTAAGGGCTGCATTTTTTAAATAAGCTCTGTAAAAGGGAACGTCCTGTGAAATTCTGTCGATGATCACTGCATAACCATAGTCTGCTCCTTGTTCTAATTTATCTATAGTAACGGGTTCAGCAATGATATTTCCACCTCCCAGCTCATTTACTTTGTCTATAAATGCCCAGGGAAAAGTGTCTTCCATACCGAAAAGAATTCCTACTTTTTTTGTCATAATTTTTGTTTTTAAGGTGGGTGTATATTTTTTCTATTTGTCTTTTATTGTTTTTAAGAGAAAAATGCTCCTATAAAAGTAGGGAAGACCATTCTCCATAAAGGCCAGTCGTGGCCAATCCATTTTCTTTCATCATACCAGAAGTCTATGCCTTTTATTCTTAGGATTTCAGCCATTTCAACATTTTTATCCTTGCAGATATCCTGGTCAGACGTGCTCAGCACGATATGCATGTGTTTATATTTCCAGGCTTCATCATTTCTTACAAATTCCCTTGGACAGTTGAAGTATACCAGTTCATCAGAATAGCCATCCATAAAATTCCTTATGCTGAATGCTCCTGAAAGACAAAACAGATGAGAAACCACATCCGGAAATCTGAAAGCGAAATTAGCTGCATGGTATCCTCCGAAACTTGCTCCTGCAACGGCCACGCGATGTGTTTTGTGAAGCTTCTGGATATAAGGCACGAATTCCTGAATCAGAAATTGTACATACCGCTCATAGTTTCTTATTCTTTGCTGGGGAGATATTTTGTCGTCATAAAAGCTCCAGCTGTCAATGGTCTGTACATTGTAAAGTTTTACTTTTCCCTGTTCTATAAACCAGTTGATACTTCCATTGAGATGAAAATCATGGTTTTGGGTGTATTGACCCTGCGAAGTTGGAAACATAATGACAGGGTGACCATAATGTCCGGTCACTTCTACCTTTAGACTTGTTCCTAATATATTTGAATAATAATCTGTATGTTCTATATGAGGCATTTTTTTGTGTTTAATTTTAATACTGTATTTATATTAATTCAATAAATTCAATTCCTCCCAACTGATCTTTTTCTAAAATATCCAGTACAATCGTTCCTAATTTCGGATGTTCAAGGATTATATTTTCTTTAAAGATCTATTTTGATTCAGGTTTGTTGGCATGAATGGAGTCAACGAACTGATAATATGCTTTGCTTTGCCATTTTCCGGGATTTATGTTTTCTAAATTACGTTTTACCAAGGAATCTTCTGGCAGACTGTATATTATGAATTCAATAACATTTTGAATATCAATGTCACGCTTCACTTTCAGGAACTCAATTTGTTGCTTTTGGGAGGAAGGATATTCAGCATATCTGTATGGATTATTTCTGCTGCAGCATCCAGCCTGTCCTGTACAATGGAGGCATCACCAGATTTATAAACAATCCCGACATGATAATCTATGGGAAGAAATTTGACAACTTCTTCACATTCGAAATTACTGTAATTCGGTTCTTTATCTTTAATCAGAGCCACAATCAAGCCTGAATAATAGCCTGTAGGCGGAGAAACGCTGTAATCATGACCTCTCAGAAGAGCATCTTCAATTTTAGCCCATTCTCTCCAGATATTGATACCGCTTGAAGCTTCAACCAGATCCGGGATATGAGCACCACCCACTCTGGATGAGGTTTCAAGGAAGTACCATTTTCTGTCTTCTTTTCCACGGATAAATTCTGTATGGGTTGCACCATTAATCAGTCCGAAATTAGAAAGTACTTTTGCGTTTATTTCTTCCAATGCTTTAAAGTCCTCGGAATATCTTCCTAAGGTTTTGGATCTGAAAACACCGCCCTCATGTGATACCTGCATGGGAGGTGCAAGATATTTTGAGGCAGAAGTGAATACTATTTTTTTGTTAAAAGTAAGGCTGTCCACATGGTAAACATCTCCGGGTTTAAAACTCTCCAGTAAAAAAAGATGGCGTTCTTCTCCCAGCGTTTCCAGTGCTTCAAGAAGTTGTTCTTTAGAAGTTATTTTCTTGATGCCTGATGCTGATGCTTCGGAACGCGGTTTCAGTACCCATGGGGCAGGAACGCGGTCTGTAAATTCATCCACTTCATGATCATTGAATACCGCAGTGAATTCGGGGACGCTGATCCCGGAATCCTTTGCTTTCTGCCTCATGGCAAGTTTATCTCTGAAATACCGGTGGGTAGTCTGTCCCATTCCGGGAATACGGAATGTCTCTCTGATTAACGCTGCTTTTTCAACATCATAATCATCCAAAGCCACTACAGCATCTACTTTTCTGGTCTTCATCAGATGAGAAAATCCCTGGATCAGATGTTCCAGATTCCATACGGATGGCTTTAGCTCAGGCATATAAAATGTTTCATCAATAGCATGCCAGGGCCAGTTTTTTTCTTTGAGGTTTTCGGAGGTTACGAGGATGATTTTATTACCGAGATTCTTCATTTCGTCCATAAAATCGTAGCCTTTGTAGTAGCACGAAATACACACAATTGTTTTCTTCTCCATATAATGTTTTTTAATATTTAGTGAATTTTCAAAAATAAAAGCGTTTATTTATTATTTTATTAATGTTAAAAAATGAAATATCGTGCGTTTTTGAAAATTCACTAATCAATTATACAGAGTTTTTTTGTAAAAAACTAATTTTTAGTGATAATTTTCAATTAAATTCACCAGAAGCTGAACACCAAAACCTGTTGCTGCTTTTTCTTTAGCATAGCCTACACTTCCAAAGGCTACTCCGGCAATATCCAAATGTGCCCATTTAGGATGGTTTTCAATGAATTGCTCTAAGAATTTCGCGGCAATAATACAGTCTCCTACAGGTTTTAAAGAAATGTTTTTTATATCTGCTACATCAGACTGGATATCGTCTTTCCAGACATCCCATAAAGGAAGATTCCATACTCTCTGATTGGTTTGGTCTCCTGTTTTTATAAGATTATTTTTTAATTCTTCATTATTGGAGAACATTGCAGCGCAGGTATCTCCAAACATTCTTACAGAGCTTCCCGTTAAAGTTGCCAGGTCAATCAGGAAATCTGTTTTGTAGTTTTTAGCAAGATAAGACAATCCGTCCGCGAGAATCAGCCTGCCTTCCGCATCGGTATCAAGCACTTCAATGGTCTTTCCGTTGTAGGCTGTGATCACGTCACTTGGAAGGAGAGCCTTTTCAGAAACAGCATTGTCTGTAATAGGAAGAACAGCAATGATATTGACAGGAAGCTGCATTTCAGCGGCATAGATTAACGTTCCCAAAACAGCGGTAGCTCCACCCATGTCAGACTTCATATAATGCAGATTGGCAGAGCTTTTTATTGATATTCCTCCCGTATCAAACAAAATACATTTTCCTACCAGCCCGAAAGTCTTGGCGTTTTTTGCTGTCGTTTTATATTCTAAAATAGTGAAAGCAGCATCATAAGCACTTCCCTGGTTCACAGAAAGATAAGCGCCTAATCCAAGCTCTTCACATTTCTTTCTGTTAAAAGCCGTGTATTTTAAGTCATATTTTTTAGCCAGATTTTTGAGGTATGCACTTAATATATCCGGTTTTTTAAGATTGGCTGGTTTGTTGAGCCAGTCCTGACAGGCGGTCTGCCCGTTAATCAGAGCTTCTGCTTTCTGGCTGATGTGATCTAATTTTTTCTGGCTTAAATTTTCAAAATGTAATTCAAATTTTGTATTCCAGAAAGCATGTTTTTTATCAAAAGGATAGTTGTAAGTTCCTGTTAAAAGTCCTTTAACGAATTCCTGAAACTGCTTTTCATTCATAAAATCAGCAAGTGCTAATGTAGGCACAGCCTGCAGTTTTTCTTTTTGAGACTGTGAAAACCTGGCTGCCACCTGCTGGATTTCATAATTTTGTAAAGCAGATTTTCCTAATCCAATGAAATAAGTAATTCCTTCTTCATGGGCATTGACAAAGACTTCATGTTTTTTCCCGGTGAAAAAAGTGGAAATGTTTTTATTGAAATTTTTACTGGTTTTTGCCCATTCTTCCTCAGTAAAAAGGTGAAAAACCTGCGTGTAATTTTTGTTTTTTTTATTGATTAGTTTCATAAACAGATGTTATATTTTCTAAATTTATAAACCTTGCTGTTTTCAAATGAAATTTTCTACAGCAATTTTATATTGAGTTCTTGATGCTTTGCTGGTGTGGTTTTACTTCTACCGGATTTTCTGTATTGTCATAGAACAGCCATTCAATAGCTCTTGGAAACTCCTGTGACCAGTAAAATTCATTGTGAGTGCCTTCAGGATTGATATTGGTTTTAAATTCAAAATCAAAAAGCTTTTTCTCTTCCCATTTTTTCAGATATTCTTCAAAAATATGAATCCTTTTGACCATTTTAGAGCCTTCCTGACCGCCGCCGTAAAGATAGATTTTAGTTTTGAACGGAACCCGGAAATTCATCATCGGAAAGTTGTTATTCGGTTCTACCCAGAGAGAAGGCGAGAAGATTAATAGTTTGGAGTACACTTCAGGATAAAGAAAACCACTGTATATACTGATGAGCGCTCCCAATGAGCTGCCCCCGATTCCGGTATTGTCGCGGTCTTTTTTTGTTCTGTAATTTTCGTCCACAAAAGGCTTTAAAGTATCTGCAATAAAGCGGATATACTTTTTTCCTTCCGAACCGCTGGCGACATGATCATTATCAAAAATATATTCTTTAATTCTTTCCTCACTGCCATGTTCTATCGCAATGATGATAAGATCACCGCGTCCATACTCTGCAAGGATGGATAGCTTTTTGTCGATTTCCCAATTTCCGAAGCCGCTTCCTTCATTGAACAGATTTTGTGCATCCTGGAGGTATAAAACAGGATACCGTTTATCCGTGTTGTGATAGTCGTAGGGAAGGAGCGCCCAAACCTTACGGTAACGGTCAAGCTGCGGAATGTAAAAATTTTCGGAAATAACTTCTGCTATAGGATAATATTCTTCTTTGAACGGTCCCCAGTTCAATCTCCATTTTTTTACAGAGTCAGTTGTTTTACCTGCAGATTTTTTTACTTTCCGGTTGGGTGTGATATTTCCATATTGGTCCAGTTCTACATTTTCCCAACCTCCCTTTGTGAATTTATATTCAATATCATCAGGAAGAGCCTGATCTTCAATTTCTATAAAATAACGGGATGTGTCAGTCTGTCTAAGCTGAAAATTATAATCTTTAGGATTCCAGCTATTGAAATTTCCGGTAATAAATACCGGTCTGTCGTCTATTTCTACTGTATAAAGTTCAAACCTCATCGTTGTGTTTAATAAAATATTGATGTTAAATTTATAAAAAAAAGATTGTTTTGAAATTATAAAAATATGTAGTAAAAAATGATATATTTGATAGATAGACAAAACACGAAATGATGTTGATAATTATTTGATGAATAATTTATCGCTATTGTCAGTATTTTTCGTAGTTTCAGGAAAAATATAAATATAAACTGATCTTGATGAATTCTGTTAAGACCTACACGCTTTTCACCGATCATGATGTATATCTTTTTAAAGAAGGTAGGCACTATAAGCTGTATGGTAAATTTGGAGCACATTCTGCAGAAAAAGAGGGCGTAAAGGGCGTATATTTTTCCGTTTGGGCACCTAATGCAAAGAAAGTTTCTGTGATCGGAAATTTTAACAACTGGAATCATAAAGATCATATCTTGTTTCCACGATGGGATGAATCCGGGATCTGGGAAGGATTTATTGAAGGATTAACCTGGGGAACATTATATAAATATGCTATTGAAACACCCAGAGGTGAAATTCTGGAGAAAAGCGATCCCTATGCATTGAGCTGGGAACAGAATATTCAGGCCGCTTCTCTTGTTTCTACTACCTGGTATGAGTGGGATGACCAGGAATGGATGGACAGCCGCTGGAAAAGAAACAGGCTGGAAGCTCCGATATCTGTATATGAGCTGCATTTGGGCTCCTGGGTAAGAGAAGAAGATCAGCCCCAGCGTTTTTTAAACTATAGAGATATTGCCAAAAAACTGGTTCCTTATATAAAAGAAATGGGATTTACCCATGTAGAATTTATGCCGGTGATGGAATATCCTTACGAACCCAGCTGGGGATATCAGATTACCGGTTTTTATGCGGCCACTTCGCGCTTTGGTTCACCACAGGATCTGATGTTTCTTATTGATGAACTTCATAATAATGAAATAGGCGTTATTCTAGATTGGGTTCCGTCCCATTTTCCGGGAGATGCCAATGGTCTTCACCGCTTTGACGGCTCTTATCTGTATGAACATGAAGATCCGAGAAAAGGATTTCACCCGGATTGGAAATCGCATATTTTCAATTACGGAAGAAATGAAGTAAAGTCTTTTCTGATTTCAAATGCCATGTTCTGGCTGGATCGCTATCATGCAGACGGATTGCGTGTGGATGCCGTAACTTCAATGCTTCATCTTGATTATTCAAGAAATGAAGGAGAATGGGAACCTAATATATATGGAACCAATGTGAACCTGGAAGCTAAAACTTTTCTACAGGAATTTAATACGGCTGTTTATAAAGAATTTGGAAATAATATCATCACCATAGCAGAAGAAAGCTCAGATTTTCCCATGCTTACAAAACCTGTTCATGACGGTGGTGTAGGATTTGGAATGAAATGGATGATGGGCTGGATGCATGATACGCTGGATTATTTTAAAGAAGATTTTGTTAACCGTAAATTCCATCATCATAAACTGACCTTTGCTTCCATGTATATGTATAATGAAAATTATATGATGCCTTTGTCACATGATGAAGTGGTACACGGAAAAGCAAGTCTTATTTATAAAATGAAGGGTGACGAATGGCAGAAGTTTGCCAATCTCCGTACCTTATATGTATATATGTATACCCATCCCGGAGCCAAGCTGCTTTTCATGGGCGATGAATTCGGACAGACCGGTGAATGGAATTTTACCAGAAGCCTGGACTGGCATTTGCTTAAATATCCTGTTCACCAAGGAATGCAGGAAATGGTGAAAGACCTGAATCACCTTTACAGATCAGAAACCGCTTTTTATGAAAATCAGTTTGATAAACATGGCTTTGAATGGGTAGAAGCAGATGATCTGGAAAATTCAGTATATGTTTATCTAAGAAAAGGAAAAAAGAAAGAAGATGTCCTGATGGTCATTTTAAATCTGGCACCCAACGTATTGGATTATAAAATCGGGATTCCTGCAGGCTCCCACTGGAAAGTTATTTTAAACTCGGATGATGAAAAATACAGTGGAAGCGGAGTAAGGCCTGAAATCCTTGATGAGACGTATGAAGAATGGAGAAATTATTCTAAAACAATGACGGTGAAATTACCGCCATTGGCAGGAATAATTTTAAGACAGAAGAAAGATAAAAAGTATAAATTACACAGAATTAAACACAAGAGATAAAGAATGGTTGTTTATCATTTAAGTACAGAATGTTATCCTGTAGCAAAAGTAGGCGGTCTGGCAGATGTGGTTGGAGCGTTACCAAAGTATCAGAATAAAGTAAAAGGTATAGAGGCAAAAGTAGTGATGCCCTGGTATAATAAACCTTTTATTCGGGATCATGAATTCGATGTTGTTTTTGATGGCTTTATCCATCAGGGGATCAGTATGCTGCAGGTTCAGGTATTGAAAGAAAAGACAAATGTCCTGGGATTTGAGCTGTATATGGTAAGAATTCCGGGATTATTAGACAGGGATAATCCTTATGGGTATCAGGATGAAAGTTTCCAGTTTCTGGCTTTTCAACATGGAATACTGCATTGGCTTTGTGCCATGGAAATCCGTCCTGATGTGCTGCATTGTCATGATTATCATACTGGTTTGATTCCTTTTATGGTGGAAAATTGTCCGGAATTCGGATTCTTAAAAGGAGTAAAAACAATAGGAACTATTCATAACGGAGAATATCAGGGAATGATGAGCTGGAATATGGCCAATTATATGCCTTCTTTTGATGATTATAAATGGGGACTGATAGACTGGAACGGATTCATGAATCCTCTGGCAAGTATGATTAAATGTGCCAACGCTTTTACCACCGTTTCCGAAGGATATCTTGAAGAACTCTTTATCAGCTTCCGCGGACTGGAAAGTCTGGTTCGTCAGGAATTCGGAAAAGCTTATGGTATCATCAACGGTATTGACACCGAAGTCTGGAATCCTGAAACCGATCCGATGCTCGATTTTAATTTTAACAGTAAAAATGCTGTAGCTCAGAAAAAGAAAAATAAAGAAAAACTCTGTAAAGAATATGGGTTAAAGCCCGAGCTTCCTTTATTCGCCTTTATCGGAAGATTCGCCACGGAAAAAGGTGCAGATCTGCTTCCGGATGTAGTTTGGCGAAGTATTAAACAAAGTTATGGAGCTTTAAATATTATGATTCTCGGATCAGGAAATACCTATATTGAAAATAAACTGAAAGAATACGATTATACCTACACCAATTTTGCACTGGATCTTGGATATAAAGAACATCTTTCCCATAAGATCTATGCATCAGCAGATTTCCTTCTGATGCCTTCCAGAGTAGAGCCTTGCGGGTTGAATCAAATGTACTCCATGAGATACGGAACTGTTCCCGTGGTAAGATTTACGGGAGGTCTCAAAGATACCGTAGAAGATATTTCGACGGGTGGAGCAGGACTGAACTTTACTTATCCGGGGGTAGATGATGTTGTACATGCTATGAACAGGGCAATGGCGATTTATAATCAAAAAGGGGTTATGGAAGATCTTATCCATGCCAACATGAATTTTGACTTTGCATGGGAGAAATCTGCAGAAAAATACATAGCTTTATATAATAGCTGATAGAGTGAAGATTTTCGGATTTCTTTCTGTGATAATGTTTACACTGTTTTCATGTAAAGAAGACAGAGGAAGCTATCATGGAGGTTATTATTGGATTTATGGCTACGGTCTTCCGGCAACGGAAAGGTATGAAGCAATGGCTGGTATTGCCGAAAAATGGAAAATAAAGCATTACTCTGTCGGTGATTGTCTGGTAGAACCTGACGAGATGAAGAGAATAGATGCTCTTAATAAAAGGACTTATGCTGCAATAGAAAGAAAATATGGGAAAGGCTGGAGAGAAAAGTATCGTAAAGATGTCGATAACTTTGTAATGAAGAGTGCTGATGTAATGGACGTACTTATTACAAATCCGTTCTTCAGAAATGAGCTTAAAAAATATAATATTGAAATCTATAACCTGGATAAAGAGGTTTTAGTATTAAATGATAAAGATGATTTTCGGGTGACTGTTTATAAAAACGAGCTCCAATATGAAAACAAAGAATGCTTTAAAGTAGCAGTAAACACTAAAAACAGAACAGTAAACTTAATAAAATAAAACGCAATATATTTATGAATCGAAATGTAATCTCCATTGTGTTAGGAGGAGGCAGAGGAACAAGATTATTTCCGTTAACGTATACCAGATCAAAGCCGGCTGTTCCTATTGCAGGAAAATACAGACTGGTGGATATTCCTATTTCAAACTGTTTGAACTCAGGACTGAATAAAATTCTGGTGCTAACGCAGTTTAATTCTGCTTCACTCAATTCACATATTAAGAATTCTTATCACTTTGATATCTTCAGCAAAGGTTTTGTAGACATTCTGGCAGCCGAGCAGAATGTAGAAAATGACAGCTGGTATCAAGGAACAGCTGATGCTGTGCGTCAGTCTATGAAGCATCTTGAAAAATATGATTATGACTATATCCTTATTCTTTCAGGAGATCAGTTGTATCAGATGGATTTCAGAGAAATGCTGGACTTCCATATTGAAAACGGAGGTGATCTTACCATTGCTACCATTCCGGTCAATGCAAAAGATGCCACAGGTTTTGGAATCTTAAAATCGGATGATGAGGGAAATATTACTTCTTTCTATGAAAAGCCGGATTTTGATATGTTAACAGGCCTGAAATCTGAAGTTTCAGAAGAAAATAAACATGCCGGAAAAGAGTTTCTGGCTTCCATGGGAATCTATATTTTCACCAAGAACATCCTTAAAAAGATGTTTGATGAAGGTGCAGGTGATGATTTCGGAAAAGATATCATTCCAAGCTCCATTGGAAAATACAAGACATTAAGCTATCAATATGAAGGCTACTGGACAGATATCGGAACTATAGAATCCTTCTACGAAGCCAATCTGGATCTTTGTCTGGATCTGCCGCAGTTTAATCTTTTCTCTTCTTCGCCTATCTACACCAGAGCAAGAATGCTTCCTCCGTCAAAAATAAACGGTTCATATGTAAGTAAAGCCGTTTTTGGAGATGGGTGTATCATTATGGCAGATAAAATTGAAAACTCTGTGATCGGAAACAGAACAAGGATTGATAAAGGAAGTACCATCGTGAATTCTTATGTCATGGGAGCTGATTTCTACCAAAATACAACAGAAATTGTCCTGAACGACAGAGGCGGACGTCCTAATATGGGAATTGGTAAATACTGCTATATAGAAAAAGCAATCCTGGATAAAAACTGTTACATTGGTGACAATGTGAAGATTACTGGCGGAAAACATATTCCGGATGGTGATTATGGAACTTATTCTGTTCAGGATGGGATTGTGGTTGTGAAGAAAGGCGCTGTAATTGCTCCGGGAACACATATCGGGTAAGAGAAGGTAAATAAGAAGCTGGAAGCTGGAAATTATGAATGGCGGAATAGAAAAAGTTATCTTTTCACACGAAATCCTGGCTTATTCTATTGGCTTGAAGAATTTTTCAATCAAAAATTTTGGTAGCTTTATCCGTCAAATAGTAACTTCCAGCTTCCTGGATTCCGCTTCCAGCCTTTAACAAGGTTAATTATTGTTAAACATATCATTGGAGTGATCGGCATATTGGTCACTCTTTATATTTGTATTATTTTTGTGCGATGCGTATTTTTAAAATCTTAGCGGTAATCATTATTCTTTTGGGGGGAGCTTATGCTGCTTCCATGTATTATTTTGTAGATGAAAGTAAGAACTTTACGATTGAAAAAGAGATCGACTATCCCGTGGATAAAGTTTTTGCCCAGTTTAATAATCTTCAGAATTTTACAAGATGGAACAACTTTTTTACCAGCTCACCGTCTATAGATATAGATTATTACACGCCTTATGAAGGGCAGGGAAGTGCCATCAGCTATGTAGATCCTAAAAATGATACCGATGGAGAAATGTTCATCAGGTATGAAAACCCCAATAAAACATTAAAATATCAGCTTTTTGAGGATAAAAACGAAAATCCGACATTGGTTGACGTTAAATTCAAACCTGTTTCCGCAGAAAAAACAAAGATTATCTGGTATGTTCATACTCCCAAATTAGCAGTCTGGAAAAGAGTAGAAAATTTCTGGACTGAAGACCGTTTTGCCGAAAACATCAACAAAAGTATGGTGAATCTTAAAAACTCCTTAGGAAATAAAGTAGAAAAAGACAACAGGATGGCAGCCATCAAATATGACAGCCTGATGGTGGAGAATGAGGAAGACAAACTGTTGTTGGGAATTAATGTAAGTACATCGAACAAAAAAGACGCTCTTTACAAAAATATCGTAATGAATTATAATAAAGTCTATAACTTCGTAACGATGGATCTTGGGAAAAGAGATGATGAATTCGGATACCCGATCCTGATTACTGATGCCGATAATTACAAAGACAAAGAGGTTTCTTATTTTCTCGGAATTCCACTTTCTAAGAAAATTGGAGTGTCTGATAATAATTTCAATTTTAGATCCATAAATCCGTCTCAAAATTATGTAATTTACTACAAAGGGAATTATGAGGGAAGAATTCGGGCAATTCAGCAGCTCATTCAGAAAGCCAAAAAAGACGAGATGCGCTTCGGAGATATTCGCCAGACCTTTATTGAACGTCCGATGGATGGTCAGGAGGTAAACGTTAAGCTCTCATTATCAGTATATAAGTGATTTTTTTTTAATTTATTTCTTCTTAAGTTTTTTTAACGGTTTCAGACTGTTCTAACTCGGTTTTTTTTATTAAATTTGAAGATTAATTCTACAAATAAATTTTAATAAATAGATAAACTGTAATAATGGACAGATTTTCATTCCTAAACGCAGCTCATTCTCAGTTAATTGAGGATTTATACCAACAGTACTTAAAATTCCCGGACTCTTTAGAACCATCATGGAAAGCCTTCTTTCAAGGCTTCGATTTTGCATTGGAGAACTACGGAGATGACGATACCACCCAGTTTATTCAGGCTTCGGCCAACGCTGCCCCGGCAGTACAGCAACAGATTTCTCAGGCAGTATCCAACGGAGAAGTTCCTGAGCATATCAAGAAAGAATTTAAAGTAGTAAACCTTATTGAGGCTTACAGAACAAGAGGACACCTTTTTACAAAGACCAACCCGGTTAGAGAAAGAAGACATTACACACCTACTTTAGATATCGAAAATTTTGGTCTTTCCAAAGAAGATTTAAATACAAAATTCAACTGTGCCGTTGAAACAGGAATGAAAGAACCTGCTACTCTTGCAGATCTTATCAAACATCTTGAAAACATCTACTGTGATTCCATCGGAGTAGAATACATGCACATCAACAACGTTGAAGAAAAAGATTTTATCAAAAGATGGCTTCAGGTAAACGAAAATCATCCAAGTCTTTCTGCCAATGAAAAAACAGAAATCTTATTAAAATTAAACCAGGCGGTTGCGTTTGAAAACTATCTTCACACAAAATTTGTAGGACAGAAAAGATTCTCATTAGAAGGAGGTGAAACATTAATCCCGGCTTTAGATCAGCTGATCTCAAGATCTTCTCAGCTAGGAGTAGATGAAGTGGTATTAGGAATGGCTCACAGAGGTAGACTTAATGTTCTTACCAATATCTTCGGGAAATCGTATAAGCAGATCTTCTCAGAATTTGAAGGAAAAGAATTCGAAGAAGATGTATTCTCAGGGGATGTTAAATATCACTTAGGATCATCTAAAAAAATCAAAACAGCTTCAGGAGAAGAAGTTTGTATCAACCTGACTCCAAACCCGTCTCACCTTGAAACAGTTGCTGCTTTGGTAGAAGGTATCTGCCGTGCAAAAGTAGATGACAAATACAAAGACTATTCTAAAGTATTGCCAATCATCATTCATGGTGACGGAGCTATTGCCGGACAGGGGATTGCTTACGAAGTTGCTCAGATGATGACTCTGGAAGGATACAGAACGGGAGGTACAGTTCATATCGTTGTCAATAACCAGGTTTCGTTTACAACCAATTATATGGATGCAAGATCTTCAACATACTGTACAGATATTGCAAAAGTTACAGAATCTCCTGTAATGCACGTAAATGCTGACGATGCTGAAGCGGTTGTTCATGCCATCCATTTTGCTGCTGACTTCAGAGCAAAATTCGGAAAAGATGTTTATATCGACCTTTTAGGATACAGAAAATATGGTCACAACGAAGGGGATGAGCCAAGATTTACGCAGCCTAACCTTTATAAAACCATTTCAAAACACCCGAATCCAAGAGAAATTTATAAAGAGAAATTATTGAAAGACAGCGTTACTTCCAACGACGTAATTGCTAAAATGGAAACGGAATTCAAAGCTCTTTTAGATAAAGATTTTGACGCTTCTAAAGAGATCGAGAAAAACGTAATGGATGTGTTCATGGCTGAAGATTGGGTAAATTATCCAATTGGTAAGAGAGGAGCAGTGCAGTTACCGGTAGATACTAAATATGACTTGGAGAAGCTGAAAGAATTGGCGATTAAAATGTCAACACTTCCGGCAGACAAAAAGTTTATCAATAAAATTACAAGACTTTTCGATAACCGTATCAAAGCGATTGAAGGAAATTCTTTAGACTGGGCATTAGGAGAATGGTTAGCGTATGCAACACTTCTTGTAGAAGGACACAATGTAAGAATCTCAGGAGAAGATGTGGAAAGAGGAACATTCTCTCACAGACACGCTGTCGTAAAAACTGAAGATACCGAAGAAGAATATATCCCGTTAAGACATGTATCTGAAAACAGATTTGATGTATTCAACTCTCACCTTTCAGAATATGGTGTTCTAGGTTTCGATTATGGATATGCAATGGCTTCCCCAAATACATTAACCATCTGGGAAGCTCAGTTCGGAGATTTCGTGAATGGTGCTCAGATTATCGTTGACCAGTATCTGGCGGCTGCTGAAGAAAAATGGAAAATTCAGGACGGCTTGGTGATGTTATTGCCTCACGGTTCAGAAGGACAGGGAGCAGAGCACTCTTCAGCAAGATTGGAGAGATTCCTTACTCTTTGTGCAAATGAAAACATGGTAGTAGCCAATATTACTTCACCTGCCAACTACTTCCACTTATTGAGAAGACAGTTGAAATGGGCATTCAGAAAACCATTGATCGTAATGAGTCCTAAATCTCTGTTGAGACACCCTAAAGTGGTTTCTCCACTTGAAGATTTCGCTACAGGTTCATTCCAGCCAATTTTAGATGACCCTACAGCAGATCCTAAAAAAGTAGAAAAATTAGTTCTTTGTTCAGGTAAACTGTACTTCGAATTATTAGCGAAGAAAGAAGAACTGAACTGTGAAAATATTGCATTAGTAAGATTCGAACAGTTATATCCGCTTCAGACAGATGCTATTGAAACCATTTTCAGTAAATATGAAAACAGAAAACAATTGGTGTGGGCTCAGGAAGAACCAGAAAACATGGGGGCATGGTCTTATATCCTTAGAAACTTCAGAGATACAGGAATTCAGGTAGTTGCTCCGGTACCAAGCGGTGCACCAGCTCCAGGTAGCCACAAAATGTTTGAGAAAAACCAAAATGCAGTGATCAACAGAGTTTTCGACAGAGATGATGCTCCTGCAAAAAGACCCGTTACAGCTTAATTTAAAATAATAATCAATTAAAAAATAAAAAATACTCGATATGTCAGTTTTAGAAATGAAAGTTCCTTCACCGGGCGAATCAATTACAGAAGTTGAAATTGCAACCTGGCTTGTAAAAGATGGTGATTATGTAGAAAAAGATCAACCTATCGCCGAAGTGGATTCAGATAAAGCAACTCTTGAATTGCCCGCAGAACAAAGTGGAATTATCACTTTAAAAGCAGAAGAAGGTGATGTAGTACAAGTAGGTCAGGTAGTTTGTTTAATTGATATGGATGCTAAAAAACCAGAAGGTGCTGCACCTGCTGTTGAAGCTCCAAAACAGGAAGAAGCTCCGAAAGCTGCTGAGCCTGCTAAACAAGAAGCTCCAAAACCAGCTGCTCCGGTAGCCGCTCCACAAACTTATGCAACAGGAGCTCCATCTCCGGCTGCTAAGAAGATCCTTGATGAAAAAGGAATGGATGCTGCTCAGGTTTCAGGAACAGGAAGAGACGGAAGAATTACTAAAACTGATGCTGAATTAGCAGCAGTACCTGCATTAGGAGGAAGTCCTCTTACTGCAACAGGTTCCAGATCTACCACAACAACTAAACTTTCGGTTTTAAGAAGAAAAATCGCTCAGAGATTAGTTTCTGTGAAGAACGAAACAGCTATGTTAACTACTTTCAACGAAGTTGACATGTCTGAAATCTTCAGATTGAGAAAGCTGTATAAAGAAGAATTTGCTCAAAAGCACGGAGTTGGACTTGGTTTTATGTCTTTCTTTACAAAAGCAGTAACAAGAGCATTACAAATGTATCCGGATGTAAACGCATCTATTGATGGCGACTTCAAAGTAAACTATGATTTCTGCGATATTTCAATCGCAGTTTCAGGTCCTAAAGGATTAATGGTTCCTGTATTGAGAAATGCAGAAAACATGTCTTTCAGTGCTGTTGAAGCAAATATTAAAGATCTTGCTACTAAAGTAAGAGACGGTAAAATTACTGTTGATGAAATGACCGGTGGTACATTTACTATTACAAATGGTGGTACTTTCGGATCTATGATGTCTACACCAATCATCAACCCTCCACAATCTGCAATCTTAGGAATGCACAACATCATCCAGAGACCGGTTGCTGTTGACGGACAGGTAGTAATCAGACCAATGATGTACGTTGCAATGTCATATGACCACAGAATTATCGACGGAAAAGAGTCTGTAGGATTCCTTGTAGCCGTAAAAGAAGGTATCGACAACCCTGTTGAAATTCTAATGGGAGGTGATGAAAGAAAAGGCCTTGGATTATAGTTTTTAATAAAATTATAATATAATATATGATCTCGCCTTAAAAAAGGCGAGATTTTTGTATTTATGAAGAAAATGCTACAATGATGTTTTCAAAAATGACTTCCAATATCAAAGTTTCAGTAATACCTGAATATGATAGTAAAAACAGTTATCCTTCCGAAAACCGTTACGTTTTTAAATACAATATCACGATAGAAAATGACGGAAGCTTTCCTATCAAAGTATTGAAAAGAAAATGGTTAATTTTTGATGTAGGATTCGGATATACAGAAATAATAGGCGACGGAGTGATTGGATTGACTCCTGAGATAGGAACCAGTGAAAATTTTGCTTATTTTTCCAATGTAATGCTTCGTTCCGGAGTAGGGAATATGAGTGGAAAATACCTTGTTAAAAACATGGATACACAGGAAACTTTTGAAATTGATATTCCAAAATTCAATCTGTTGTCTGAAGTGTTGAGCAATTAATAATTGATGCCCTGTATAATGTAAAGTTTTTACAAGAAACCCGGGTTCTGATGACTAAAGCTTTTTAATTTTTGCTTTCATATACTCATTTACTTCATCATTACTGGTGAGGAAGAGTTTTTCAAATGCCAGCAAAGATATTTTGGCACAAACTTCCGCATCAGCTCCTGCTCTGTGATGAGTAAAATCAATTTTATGATATTCTGCCAATGGCTTCAATCCATATTTTGGAAGATAATTCCATGATTTCTTGGCAAGCTGTATACTGCACAAATAGTTCAATTTTGGGGTATACATTCCGTAATGCTCCAGGCAGCCTCTTAAAACAGAAGCATCAAAACCAGCATTATGAGCAATCATAAGACTGCCATACATCAGATCCTGAGCTTCATACCATACTTCATCAAAAGTAGGAGCATCTTTTACATCTTCAGGATGAATTCCATGCACCGCAATATTGAATCTGCTGAAATAAGGAAAGCTGGGTGGTTTAATCAGCCAGGTTTTAGTCTCTACAATTTCAGAATTCTGTACTACACAAATCCCCATCTCACAAGCTGAACTCTTCTCATGAGTGGCTGTTTCAAAATCTATCGCACAGAAATCCATTTTTTAAAATTATAATTTGTTGGTTGGTTTTGTTTATTAGTTGCTTGTTGCTTGTTCTCTTGCCTAGAGTTTAATTTAAAGTTTAAGTTTAATTGAAGTTATGAATTTTTACTTAATGAGTTTTAGTTCATAATAAGAAAAGAAAACTGTAATTTTCCCTAATCCCTGCCGTCTATCACCTTCCTCCCAAAAAATGTTTAAAAATCAGCCATTTTGATTGGTAAAACTGATGTTTCTGGTATTTTTGGCGAAGCTTCCATGTTCCGGGAAGCTGGGTGTAAAATCCAAAATGAGCTCTTATGACAGCCCACAGATGTGGAAAGCCTTGCTTTAAACCAAAATAAATTCCGGCAACACTGTCCAAACATAATCTGAAAAAGATCAACAGGATCAATTGAGGAAAAGGAAGGTTTTTAAACATCATAGAAAGATTATTTCTGATGTTTAAATAAGTCTTTTGTGCACTCTGTTTGTTGAGCGTTCCGCCGCCTACATGATAAATTTTGGATTTCCCGGTATAATAAATCTTTTTTCCGGAATTAATAAGCCTCCAGCAAAGATCAATCTCCTCCTGATGAGCAAAAAACCTTGCGTCAAAACCATTCTGTTTCCAGAAATCTGTTGAACGGATAAAAAAGCAGCATCCTGATGCCCAGAAGATCTCTGTTTCATCATTATACTGTCCTTTATCTTCTTCCAGATCATCAAAAACCCTTCCTCTGCAGTAAGGATATCCAAGATTGTCTATCAATCCGCCTGCAGCACCTGCAAACTCAAAATAGTTCTTATTATGATATGATAAAATCTTAGGCTGTACTGCGGAAATAGAAGAGTTATTTTCCAATAATTCCAATACAGGCACTGTCCAGTTCTCTGTAACTTCTACATCAGAATTGAGAAGGCAGTAATATTCATTTTTGACAGCCTTTAACCCCTCATTGTAGCCGCCTGCAAAACCATAGTTTTTATCATTTTTAATAATATATACTGTGGGGAAATTCTTCTGTAGAAACTCTACGGAATCATCCGTAGAAAGATTGTCAATAACATAAATATCCGCATTCTGAGAAAATTGAACCACACCCGGAAGAAATTTTTCAAGCCAATTTTTACCGTTCCAGTTTAAGATGGCAACTGCCAGTTTTTTCTGCATGTCAATCTATTTTTTTTCAGAATCAAAATTTTTGATAGAGTTCTGATATTTCCATTTTCTGTGTGACCAAAGATAATTGTCAGGATTTTTGTATAAAGTATTTTCCAGTAATTTATGAAATTTTCTCACCACTTCATTTTCCGTGAACTTTTCACCATCCGGGTATATTCTGTGATAATTAACCTGATAATAACCACGTTTTACCTTTTTCATCTCACAATAGATAAAGACAAGATCCATTCTTGTAGCCAGCTTGTCGTATCCCACAAAAGCAGGTGTCCGCTGATTTAAAAATTCTAGTCCGTAAGTAATGTGGGCAAAATGAGGAGTCTGATCCGCAACAAACATATATGCTGAATCTCCATTATTTTTAGATCTGAAGATATTCAGAATTACTTCATTGGCTTCCAGGGCTTCATTCCCGAATTTATTCCTGACCTTCTTCATCTGATTTTCCCAGAAACTATTATTCACCTTTCTGTATACAGGATGACAATGAGCCTGGGGAACAATCTTTGCCAGTGCGTTAATCCATTCCCAATTGAAAACGTGTCCGGCAAGCAGGATAATATTTTTACCCTCCCTTTTGGCTTCATGAAACAGTTCCTGATTGATATGCTGCATTCTTACTCTTGCTTCTGTTTCCGAAATGCTGAAAGATTTTATAGTTTCTACCAGATAATCTGAAAAATTAAGATAGAATTTTTTCCGGATCTCTTTAATTTCTTCTTCAGATTTGTCTGGAAAAGAGTTTTTAAGATTTTGGGTAATAACATCTTTTCTGTAACCTACAATATAATAATTCAGGAAAAAGATGACGTCCGAAAAAATATATAATATTTTAAGCGGAAGCTTGGAGATCAGGTATAATATTTTGATTAGAAATTTCATAAAACACGCAAATTTAGTGATAATAAAATTATGGTTCTATTTTTGCAGAAGGATATATATTATTTTTTTTACCTTTATATTATGAAAAAATTGATAATATTCGCTTTCCTGGGATTAAGTACCCTTGCTTTTTCGCAAAATGTAAAAAAAGCAGCTATTGTAGTACCTGCAGAGCAAGCCAAATTAGAATCTCAGAAAAAGGCAGCTGAAGAAAAAGCAAAGCTTCCTAAGCCCTATGACCCAAAAGCTGACGCTCAGGCTGATATTAATAAATTGGTTGCCCAGGCAAAGAAAGAAGGTAAGAATATAATGATCCAGGCTGGTGGGAACTGGTGTATCTGGTGTCTTCGCTTTAATAATTTTGTACAGACTACTCCCGAACTGAAGGAATTGGCAGAGAAGAATTATGTATATTATCACCTGAACTATTCTCCGGAAAATAAAAATGAAAAAGTTTTTGCCCAATATGGTAATCCGGGTGAGAAATTTGGATATCCGGTGTTTATTATCTTAGATAAAGACGGAAAAATGATCAAAGTTCAGCAGAGTGATGTGTTGGAAGAAGGAAAAGGATACAGTAAAGAAAAAGTAAAAGAATTCTTTACGACATGGGCTCCTAAAAAAGGATAAAATATAGAAACTGCTTCAGTAATGAGGCAGTTTTTTTATTTAGGTCCGTAGAAAATAAAACTTTTAGAATTAAAGTAATTTTTTGATCCAGCTTAATTTTTTGTTAGAATATGGCGGATATTTGATATTCGGTTCGCCCCAGGTTGCTTTTTCAAGAACTGATTTTTGGTGTGAAAATGTTTCGAAGCCATATTTGCCGTGATAATTTCCAATCCCTGAATTTCCCACTCCTCCAAACGGAAGATTGTCATTACTTAAATGCATTACCGTATCATTGATACAACCTCCTCCGAAAGACAGTTTCCTTGTAAAATTTTCTTTTTCCTCAGCGTTATTGGTAAAAAGGTAGGCTGCCAGTGGTTTTTCAAGCTCCAGAATAGAGTTTAGTGCCACATTGTAATTTTGAAAGCTGATGACAGGCAGAATAGGACCGAAAATTTCTTCCTGCATAATTTTGTCATTCCAGTCTATACGATTCAGAATAGTAGGCTCTATATACCGTTTTTCTTCGTTGAAATTCCCGCCGCAATAGATTTTTTCCTGATCAATAAGATGGATAAGCCTTTGGAAATTCCTTTGGTTAATAATTCTTGTGTATTGATCAGAATCCGGCTCATATTTGAATTCTTTGATATATTTTCTGAGCATTTCCAGAAACTGTTCCTTAATGGTTTCTTCCACCAGCAGATAATCCGGAGCAACACAGGTTTGTCCGGAGTTGAGGAATTTTCCCCAGACAATTCTTTTGGCAGCAGTTTCTAGAGAGGCATTTTGGGTGACGATAGCCGGAGATTTTCCGCCCAGTTCAAGGGTTACAGGAGTAAGATGTTCTGCGGCTGCTTTGTAAACAATCTTACCGACTTTTGTGCTTCCTGTAAAAAATATCTTGTCAAATTTTAACTTGAGAACAGCAGTGGTTTCATGAATACCTCCTTCATATACATAAAGATATTCAGACGGAAAGTTTTCATTGATAATGGATGCCATAGCTTTCATTGTATTTTCTGCTATTTCGCTGGGCTTAAGAATACAGCAGTTTCCGGCGGCCATTGCCGCTATGACGGGAGAAAGGGATAGCTGATACGGATAATTCCAGGCACCGATTACCAATACACAGCCCAATGGATCAGCATAAATTTTACTGTTTCCCAGTTGGTTGACAAGATTGGTGCTTACTTTTTTAGGCTTTGAAAGAGATTTTAAGTTCCTGATATAATAATTAATATCATTGAGAATGAAGGATAATTCTGTAGTGAAAGTATCAAATGCTGATTTTCCAAAATCTTTTTTAATAGCTTCATACAACATATTCTCATTAGAAATAATTAGATTTTTCAGCTTTTCAAGGTACATTTTCCTGAAAGCGAGGCTTTTGGTCTGCTGTGTTTTAAAAAAATCCCTTTGACTCAGTAAAATTCTTTCAATTTCCATTCTTAAGCTTTTGTGTAATAAACGTTGCGGTTTGATCAATATTGCATCTTTAAAAATATGAACAATAAATCGGCCAAAGTAGTTGAAGCAGGAAGCAGAAAATTACTCTTTATCGTTTGAAGAGAGGGTGTTAATTTTATAAGAATTTGCTATTATCAGCATATAAACTGAGAAAGGATAAGTAGCGAGTAAGAGGTCCGGTTGCGTATTACCTGATAACAGTATCGTAAAGCACCTGTATATTTGAATGATGTAAGGTTTGCGGAAAACGAATAATATTGGTTGAGATGTTCACATTCTCTTCCGCTGAAGGGTGGATTTTTACAAAGCAAAAGGCAGGATAGTTCTGTAAACAATGCTTTACATAAAAAAACCACCTCAATAAATTGAAGTGGTCTTATATTGTGAGAAATTCTCAGTTGCTTATTAAGCTTCTTCAGTTTTAGCTTCTTCTTTTTTAGGAGCTGCTTCCACTGGAGCGTCAGATACGATATCAAACTCGTAGTTGTACTCAACATTTCTGTGAAGTCTGATAAGAGCTGTGAATTTACCAGTTCTCTTGATGGTATTACCAGGAATTTTGATGTATTTTTTCTCTACAGAAACACCAGCTTTTTCTAAAGCAGCAGATAGATCAGCATTGTTGATAGATCCGAATAATTTGTCACCAGCACCTACTTTTGCAGGAATAGTGATAGAAGTTTTCTTCAATTGCTCAACTACAGCGTTAGCAGCAGCGATTAATTTAGCTTCTTCTTCTTTTCTAGCTTCTAATGTAGCTTCTAAAGCAGCTTTGTTTTTAGGGGTAGCTAAAAGAGCAATTCCTTGAGGAATTAAGAAGTTTCTAGCATAACCTGGCTTTACGTTTACTGTATCAAACTCAAGTCCTAAGTTTTCTACGTCTTTTTTTAGGATAATTTCCATTGTTGTTGTCCTTTTTTAGATTTTAGTTTTATAGCTAAAATCAAGTTAGAATTAATGATTTATTCAGCAACAAAAGAAGAGGGAGACCTCTTCTTTTATTTATTTTTGTCTTATTTCAATAAGTCAGCTACGTATGGTAGTAATGCAAGGTGTCTTGCTCTTTTGATAGCAGCAGAAACTTTTCTTTGATATTTTAAAGAAGTTCCAGTGTATCTTCTTGGTAAAATTTTACCTTGTTCGTTTACAAATTGTAATAAGAAGTCAGCATCTTTGTAATCAACGTGCTTAATTCCGTATTTTTTGAATCTACAATATTTCTTTTCAGATTTTGTATTGATATCAAGCGGAGTAAGGAATTTTACTTCTGATTCTCCTCCAGCTGAGGCTTGTTTAGCCATTTCATCTATTGCCATGTCTTGTCTTTTTTAAAAAATAGGGTTAATAATTAAGCTTTAGCTGCTTTTACTTTAGTTCTTCTAGTTACAGCGTACTCAACAGCATGCTTGTCAAGTTTTGTAGTAAGGTAACGGATTACTCTCTCGTCACGCTTAAATGCTAATTCCAGATCAGCTACTACAGTACCTTCTCCTTTGAATTCAATTAGAGTATAAAACCCGTTCTTTTTCAATTGGATAGGATAAGCTAATTTTTTTAATCCCCAGTTTTCTTTAGCAACGATTTCGCAGTTCTTTTCTTTGATAAGATCTACATACTTGTTCACTGCTTCCTCTACCTGTGACTCAGATAGAACGGGAGTTAAAATGAAAACAGTTTCGTAATTGTTCATAATGTTAAATGAATTTGTTAATTATTTCGAGGTGCAAAAGTAGAGAATAATTTCCGCATATGCAAGAATGTTGGTGAAATAGTTGGTGTTTCCTGACAATATGTATTTGCTTTTATTTTAGTTATTGAATTAATTTTCATCTTTTGATCTGATTTCAGCCAGAAAATTCACCTTCAAAACATCATACAAAGAATGTCTGCTTACCAGGATTGAAGCAATAGAGGAGACCATTCCGGCAAGCATCAGATGGAATATCAGAGAATGCCTGTCCGTCATTTCCAAAACAATAATAGCGGAAGTAAATGGGGCTCTCGTAATCCCGGTAAGAAAAGCCACCATTCCGGCGAGAACGACTACATTGGTTTCGTTAGGCGTTAAATGTATGGCTCCTGAAATAACTGAGCCTATACTTGCTCCTGCAGTAAGAGCAGGAGCGAAAATTCCGCCCGCACCACCAGAAGTGAAAGAAAGGGCAGGGCCAAGCATTCTTAAAATAGGGACATACCACTCTTCATGTTTATTTTTGGTAAAAAGAACACGCTCCATAATTTCTTTTCCTGAACCCAGAATTTCTCTGTTGATGAAGTATGCAATGGAAGCGATAATTAATGCACAAATGATAAGAAAGATTACATTAGCCTTATCTGTTTTCAGTTTTTTCTTCTTCCAGCTATTGATTTTAAGCATAATGACAGATAGCTGGCTTGCCATAATGCCGGCAGTGGCTGCAACCAATATGATGGGAAACATAACCATTAAAGAAACATCATTGGTTTTCGGATATCCAAGATATAAATAAGACCCGGCCAATGTTTGAGCTGTTAAACCTGCGATAATCACCGCTGTAAATAAAGCAGTTTTAAAATAATTAATGTGGGTTTTTGACAGCTCTTCCACAGCAAAAACAATTCCTCCAAGGGGAGTATTGAACGCTGCAGCAAGTCCGGCAGCCGCTCCTGTCATAATCATGTTTTTCTTGGAAATTTTTGGCCACCATTCAGGAAGGTACTCATTCACTTTTCTGAAAACGGAACCTGCTATCTGAATCGTAGGGCCTTCACGTCCTACTGCACCTCCTCCGATGACCAGAACAACAGAGGATAGTATTTTGAAAAAAATAATTTTAATACTTAACAGATTCCGGATTTTCCGATGCTCTTTCGGGTTGGCAAGTTCTACTGCGGCCATCACTTGAGGAATACCGCTTCCTTTGGCATTGGGAGCAAATTCTTTCACCAGCCACCACGATAATACAAATCCTATGGGAGCAATAATGAAAATCATCCAGGCATGCCAGTTGAAAATAAAATTCATGAGATGTTCGCCCCAGGCAAATACCTGCGCATACATTACAGCAAAAAAGCCTGTAATTACAGATCCTATCCAAAAAGGAATGGCCTGAAGCAGGTTGTGTTTCAGCTGTTCGTTCCGGATATTGTCGAAGGAGTTTTTAAGAGATCTTTTTATGAGGGTGAAAATTTTCAGCATTTGTAGGTTTTGAAGGATAAAATTACGGTAAAATTCCGGAAATTGTATTTCGTTGAATTGAGATGATACTATAATGTGACTCAGAAAGAGGATTAAACCTCAGTCATTGGTTCTTCATCTTCTTTGGTGACATCAAAAAATCTTTTGATGTCATATTTACTATAATCTAAATCCATTTTCCAAATAATTTGTTTAAAAATAATGCTAATCAATCTGATTTCCAAAAAAATTAGTACAGTATATAAATATTTTTAATAATTATTGATTTTGTTTTTAATTATTGTTTTTGTTAAATATCTCATATTTATTTAGCGTAATATTTAATCTTTTATGATGTTGTCAAGCTTAAGTAATAAAAAAACAAAAAAACCTCCGATTTAATCGAAGGTTTTCATTTATATGATCAGTAATAAGTAATTTTGCTTATTACTGATTATTTATTACTTATATTTCTGTGTTCAGATCCCAGTTTTCAAGGTAGTCGTGAACGTGCTTCAGCATCATTCCACCTAAAGATCCGTCTACCACTCTGTGGTCATAAGAGTGAGACATGAACATTAAGTTTCTGATAGCAATTACATCTCCGTCAGCTGTTTCAAGAACTGCAGGCTTCTTAACGATTGCTCCGATGGCTAAAATAGCTACCTGAGGCTGAGGAATAATTGGTGTTCCCATAAGGTTTCCGAAGCTTCCTACGTTAGAAATTGTATACGTTGCCCCTTGAGTATCTTCTGGTCTCAATTTCTTGTTTCTTGCTCTGTAAGCTAAATCATTGATTGCTTTTGCAAGACCTGAAAGAGATAACTGATCAGCATTTTTGATAACTGGAACAATAAGGTTTCCGTCCGGAAGGGCAGTAGCCATACCGATGTTGATGTTTTTCTTTTTGATGATGTTCTCACCATTGATAGAAACATTGATCATCGGGAAATCCTGAATAGCTTTCACTACCGCTTTTACGAAAATAGGCATGAAAGTCAGTTTTTCACCTTCACGTTTTTCGAATACAGCTTTGTTTTTATTTCTCCATTTTACAACGTTGGTAACGTCTGTTTCGATGAAAGAAGTAACGTGTGGAGCAATTTGTTTTGCTTTCACCATATTTTCAGCGATGATCTTTCTCATTCTGTCCATTGGAATGATCTCATCACCTGCGCTCACCGGAATGGTAGCTGCCGGAGCAGATACTGCCGCTGGTTGTGGAGCAGAAGCTGCCGGTACCGGAGCTGCCTGTTGAACTGGCTTGCTTCCTCTGTTAGCAACATATGCTAGTATATCTTCTTTTGTAATTCTTCCTTCCAAACCGTTGCCTTTGATGGATTTCAGTTCAGTTTCAGAAATGTTTTCCTGTTGAGCGATAGACTTAACGAGTGGAGACAGATAAAGGTCTCCTGAGAATTCTACGTTTGAAGCAGCTGCTGTCTGTAGAGGCTCTTCAATCGCTTTTAAAGTTTCAGTATCAGGAGCAGCCGCCGGAGTTTCAGCTTTCACCTCTTCTGAAGCTGTACCTTCTCCTTCAATTTCTAAAATAGCAATGGCTTCACCTACTTTTGCAACTTCATCTTTTTGCTTTAAAATTTTCACAATTTTCCCCGAAACTGGTGTCGGTACGTCTGAATCTACCTTATCTGTTGCAATTTCTACCACGGAGTCATCCTCCTTTACGTTATCACCTTCATTGAATAACCAAGTGATAATTGTCGCTTCCATAACCCCTTCTCCCATGGAAGGAAGCAATAATTTGTATTCTGCCATTTTTGATTTTTAGATTTTGACAAATATATAAAAAAAATCGGTTTTTTTAAGAAATATATAATCTTAGCTGAATTCGATATAAATATTTTCACCCACATTTAGTCCAAACAGGCTTTTAGCGCCGTTTTTTTTGCTTCCTTTGTAGATGGTAAGCTCCAATAACTGACTATCATTGAATATTGCCGCAGACTGTCCGTGGAATTCGGTCTCCCTTTTCCAGTCTGAAACAACTTCTGTATGACTTGAAAATATTCTTGAAAGGCTTAAATTTCTGAATTTTATGGTAAAACTGCTGTAACCTTTACTGATGTTCTCAAAAAAATCTTTATTGATATTTGATATTATATTTCCGAAATTATCAATATAAGTCACTTCACCAATAATCATCCCTTCCGATTCATTATAAACTGCACGAGGGAACATTAGTTGTTTTGCCGTGTTTATTTTTCTTCCTATGACTTCAGGGAGTCCGCCATTGGCAAGATGTACCGCTGCAGGAACAAAAATGTCTGTAGAAGTGAAGTTGATAACGTCATCAAAACGGTTGTTCAGCGTAAGCTCGTAGATGGCTTCCGGTTTAATATCAAAAAATATAAGGCTTAAAAGACCATTGTCTGCCGCCAGGAAGTAAGATCCGTCAGCTTTATAAATAATATTCTTTCTGGATTTGTGATAAAAGCTGTCTACAGAAAGAATGTGTATGCTTCCTTTTGGAAAATATTTATAAGCATTTCTTACAATATACGAAGTCTGTATAAGGTTGAATGCCTGGATTTCGTGGGTGATATCAATAATATTAACCTCAGGGTTTAGAGACAGAATTTTGCCTTTCACAGCAGAAACTCTGTAATCTAAATTTCCGAAATCCGAAGTAAGGGTAATAATTGACATGAGCAATTTATAGAATAGTGTAGTATTGCAAAGTTATTTAAAATAAAAAGAAAGCCCGAAAGATTGTTGAAAAGAATTTGATATAAATTTGAAAAAAAGCTTTAATTTTAAAATCTAAAAATAAAAATACTGCATGTTTGAATTAACATATGATTTGGAAGATATCGATGCGAAAATCTTCTATGGAGTTAATAACCAATATTTCAACTTAATAAAATCAAGCTTTCCAACCATTAAAATTACAGGAAGAGATCATTTCATTTTTGCCATGGGAAATCAGGAAGCTTTAGACATACTGAAACAAAAACTTGACGATATTGTCAGTTTTATCTCCAAAAACAATTCAATAGGACTGAAAGACGTTGAAAATATTTTGAATATTAAAGACGAAAATGAGAAACAGCTGGTATTCGACCAGGACATTATCGTAAAAGGAGTTAACGGGAAAGTTATTAAAGCTAAGACGACCAATCTTAAAAAGCTGGTGAAGGAAACTGAGAAAAAGGACATGGTTTTTGCCATTGGGCCTGCAGGTACAGGAAAAACATATACCAGTGTGGCATTGGCAGCAAGAGCGTTAAGAGACAAGGAAGTGAAAAGAATTATCCTGACAAGGCCTGCTGTAGAAGCGGGAGAGAGCCTGGGATTTCTTCCCGGAGATCTTAAAGAAAAGCTGGATCCGTATTTGCAGCCGTTGTATGATGCACTTCGTGATATGATTCCGCACGAGAAACTGGAAGGTTTCATGGAAAAGAAAGTCATTGAAGTAGCGCCATTGGCTTTCATGAGAGGACGTACACTGGATGATGCTTTTGTGATTCTTGATGAAGCACAGAATACTACTCATGCACAGATGAAAATGTTCCTTACGAGAATGGGAATGAATGCCAAGTTTATTATTACAGGAGATCCAAGCCAGATTGACCTGCCGAAAAATCAACAGTCCGGGCTGAAAGAAGCCATGAGAATTTTAAATGGAGTAAAAGAGATCGGATTCGTTCATCTTACAGAAGAGGATGTGGTAAGGCATCCGGTGGTAAGAAAAATTATCCTGGCTTACAACGATGAGGAAAAAAGACTAAGAAACGACTAGTGAAAATAGGTGAAAGTTTTCGTTAACTTTTTATTAACCTTAAATTTGATGGTTAAAATTTGTTAATTTGAAAAAAATAATTAGTTTTGCAAACCTTAAATGTAAAACTAACTAAACATGAAAAAACTTTTACTTGTTGCGGCGGTCGCTGCTATGGGAATTTGTGCCAACGCACAAGAATTTCGATTTGGTCCAAAAGCTGGTTTCGCAATGTCTACTATTAAACTGGATGATAAGCAAGACGATCTTGACGGAAGAAAAATGTCTCCAAAATATACCTTCTATATCGGTGGAATGGCTGAGTACAAATTCAATGATAACTTTGCTGTTCAGGGAGAGGTTTTGTATTCTCCACTTGGAGCTAAAGAAAAAATTGATGGCGTAAACGCTGGAGGAATTTATTTTGGTGAGTCAACTAAAGTGAATTTTGGAACTCTTTTGGTTCCTGTTTCTGCCAAATACTTTATCACAGAAGGCTTCTCTGTAGCTGCAGGTCTTAATGTAGGAATCATTCTTACAGCTAAACAAAAGACTGTAATTGGTTCAGATTTCCTTGATGTGGAAGTGGAAGGTGAAGGCGGCGAGGTAGATATTAAAAAAGATATCAAATCATTAAACCTTGCTCCGTTCTTAGGTGTTGAATATATGTTGGAAAATGGACTTTTCTTTGATGCAAGATACAGCTTGGGAGTATCAAACCTATCTAATGACAATAGCGGAGGGACTGTAAAGAATAGCTTTGCTCAGATTGGCGTAGGCTTCAAATTCGGAGGAAACTAATTCTGAAATTTTAGCTTCAAAATAATGATAAAAAAGGCTTTCCGAACTTTTCGGACAGCCTTTTTTTTGATGACTCATATATAAGCTGTATGGATTTCTGATCAGAAATTTTTAATAGAGAGGATCTGTAATGATTAAAATTAAAGAAGATAATCCTGAATAATAAACATTTGTTTAAATTTTAAGAGTTAATAACTTTAAAATTAGAGATTTAGGTTAATTAATTTTAGCGTTTTTCCAGAATTCATCGGGTTTTATAAAAAATAAGAAAATTTAAAAAATTAAATATATTGTAGTCTTGTTGAAAAAATAGGATTTTTTTATTCATAATATTGTGAAAAAATCAACAACATCTCTTGATTAGGATTTATTTTTACAAAACCCTTAATTCCAGTAATGATATTAATCACATTAACAAATTTTAATATTAGTGGAGACCACTGTAAATTTGCTCTCAGAAAGTATTAAAATTTTTTACAATGAAAAAAATATTATTAGCGGGTGCTGTTGCACTTTTCGGTTTATCAAACGCTCAGATTGCTAAAGGAACTACATATTTATCAGGGTCTGTTGGTTATTCTCAAGTAGAAACTAACAATGGTAACCTTAAAACTGAAAACTTCAACGTATTACCTACAGTTGGATATTTCGTTAACACTAACTTAGCAATCGGATTAGGCGTAGGATATCAAACTGAAAAAACTACAGCTACTACGACTACGACTATCGGAAACGCTACAACTGTAAGCGAAAATGTAATTAAGCAACCAGCTTTCGTTGTTGCTCCATTCGTAAGAAAATACTGGACTTTGTCTGACAAGTTGTATATCTTCGGACAATTAGCAGTTCCAATGCAGTTCGGAAAAACTGAAACTGAAACTAGCTCTGTAACTACAGCTGGAAATACTACAATTTCTAACTCTACTTCTACTGAAGCTAAATACACTCAAATCGGTGTAACTGTTAAACCAGGTTTAGATTATTTCTTAAACAAGAACTGGTCTATCGAAGCTACTATCGGTGAGTTCGGTTATAGCAACTACAAGCCAAAAGATGGTGATGCTACCAACAACTACAACTTCGGATTGAATTTATCTTCTGTAACTTTCGGAGTTAAATATGTATTTGCAAAATAATAAACAAAGCATATAGCAAGAAAGCCCTGAGAAACTCTTAGGGCTTTTTTCTATACTAAACTAATATAATAATCATGAAAAAAATCGTATTGATGGGCGCTGTGGCGCTTTTCGGTTTGTCAAATGCACAGATTGCAAAAGGAACTTCTTATCTTTCAGGTCAGGTAGGATATTATCACAATGAGAAAAACGAATTTGAAACCAATAGAAAGGATGATGTGATCAGAATCCTTCCTACAGCAGGGTATTTCGTTACTAATAATCTTGCCGTGGGACTTGGTTTAGGTTATAAAAGTGCTGTTACAAAATACAGATTGGGCAATCCTGCCATCAGTAATGTATTTGAAGTTAAATATACAGATAATGCTTTTGTTGTAGCTCCATTCGTGAGAAAATACTGGACTTTATCTGATAAATTATACATCTTCGGACAGTTACAGGTTCCATTGGAGTTCGGTAAGGAAAAAATGAATGCAAACAGTAATATTAACGATGCGGATCCTTTGCTTACAGCTGCTTTGAACAGAGAAAATAATTATACCAATATTGGAGTGAATATCAAGCCGGGTCTGGATTATTTCCTGACTAAGAACTGGTCAATTGAAGCTACAATTGGGGAATTCGGATACAATACTTACAAAAGAGACATTGACGGGGCAAAAAGAACTGATGATTACAAATTGGGTATCAGTTTAACTTCTGTGACTTTTGGAGTGAAATATGTATTTGCAAAATAATAAACAAAGCATATAGGAAGAAAGCCCTGAGAAACTCTTAGGGTTTTTTTGTATTTTTGCGAACATTTTTTAGATAATAAATCATGAAAAAAATTTTATTAGCGTCTGCAATCACTTTATTTGCAGGTTTAAATGCACAAACTACATTCGGTGTAAAAGCAGGTTATGCTTTATCAACATTAAATTCTGATGTAAACAGTGTCGATTTTGGTGGGATAGGAGCAAATCTTGAATCTAAATCCGGTTTTTATATCGGTGGTTTGGTTGAGCATAAATTGAACAATAAATTTGCTTTACAAGGAGAAGTAGAATATGCTAACCTGGGAGGAAAAGCAGTGGTAAAAGCTTCCGGAGTTACCGTAACGGAAAAACTGCACTTTAACAGAATTGTTATTCCTGTATCTGCAAGGTATTATGCAACTCCTGAACTGGGACTTTATGCAGGTCCGTATGTAAGTTTCAGAACCAATACAAAAGCTAAAATTGAAGTGAGTGGAGCTCAGTCGAATCCAGGTGCTATCAGCGAAGGTGAAAAATATCTTGAAAACTATTTTGATGATGGGCTGAAGTCCACGGAATTCGGTTTGTTCTTAGGAGCTGATTATAATCTATACAAAGGATTATTCGTGGATGCACGTTACAGCTTTGGTCTTACCAATATGATTAAAAATCCTGTAGATGGAGAAAAACTAAAAATGAATTTTTTCCAGTTAGGCGTAGGGTATAAGTTTAAATAAACAGATATCTATATAAAATAAAAACTCTCAGAAATTCTGAGAGTTTTTTTATGAATGATTTTGTCTTTCTTATTTCCCGAACATTCCACCCATTCCAGGCATATTCGGCATTTTGCTCATCATCTGCATCATTTGTTTTCCCTGAGGTCCCTGCATCATCTTCATCATTTTACCCATCTGATCAAACTGTTTCATCAATTGATTCACATCTTCGATTTTTCTTCCGGCCCCTTTGGCAATTCTTCCTTTTCTCTGCGTATTGATGATAGAAGGTCTTCTCCTTTCTTCAGGAGTCATAGAGTAGATGATCGCTTCAATGTGTTTGAATGCATCATCACTGATTTCTACATCCTTGATCGCTTTTCCGACTCCAGGAATCATACCCATCAAATCCTTCATATTACCCATCTTCTTGATCTGGTTGATCTGCTTAAGGAAATCGTCAAAACCGAATTCGTTTTTAGCGATTTTTTTGTGAAGTTTTTTAGCTTCTTCTTCATCGAACTGCTCCTGAGCTCTTTCTACTAAGGAAACAACGTCTCCCATTCCCAGGATTCTGTCTGCCATCCTTTCCGGATAGAAAAGGTCTAAAGCTTCCATTTTTTCTCCTGTAGAGATAAACTTGATGGGTTTTTCAACAACAGAACGGATTGTTAATGCAGCTCCACCTCTTGTATCACCATCTAATTTCGTTAAAACAACTCCGTCGAAATTCAAGGCATCGTTGAATGCTTTTGCCGTATTTACAGCATCCTGACCTGTCATAGAGTCTACTACGAAAAGCGTTTCCTGTGGTTTGATGAAATAATGTACGGATTTGATCTCGTTCATCATCTGCTCATCAATGGCCAAACGACCTGCTGTATCCACGATTACAACATCATGACCGTTTGCTTTTGCAAAATTAATTGCATTTTCAGCAATCGTAGAAGGGTTTGTAGAACCTTCTTCGGTAAAAACGGGAACATTGATTTGCCCTCCCAATACTTTCAGCTGGTCAATCGCTGCAGGACGGTAAACGTCACAGGCTACCAATAAAGGTTTTTTATTTCTTTTTGTCTTTAAATAATTAGCAAGCTTTCCTGAGAAAGTAGTCTTACCAGATCCCTGAAGACCAGCAATAAGAATTACAGAAGGTTTTCCTGAAAGATTAATTCCTTCCTGAGAACCTCCCATCAGGTCTACCAGTTCATCATGGACGATTTTCGTCATCAGCTGTCCCGGAGTAAGGGAAGTAAGAACGTTTTCTCCTAATGCTTTATCCTGAACTCTTTTTGTAAGATCTTTCGCAACTTTATAGTTAACGTCGGCATCTACCAATGCTCTACGGATCTCCTTTACGGTTTCCGCAACATTGATTTCAGTAATTTTTCCTCTACCGGAAATATTGTGTAATGCCTTGTCTAATTTATCCTGTAAACTATTAAACATATTTATTGTAAATTATAGGTTTGCAAAAATAAGGAATTTTTAGCATATCCAAAGTGTTTGATCACGTAATATTATATATATACGTAATATTATTACAAACAAGAAAAATGATAAATATCAAATCATGGTATAATCCGATAGAAAAAGTCTATTTTTGCGATCAATTAAAATATAGAATGAAGATCAATCCCAATATTCTTGTTGTCATTTTATTCTTTCTGACCTTCCTGGTGCATTTTTCCCTTTGGAAATTTGTTTTTCACCTGGATGAAATTATAATCATTAAATTTTACCTTTTTCTAAGCGTCATGTTTATGATGATGATCACTCTTGTAATTTTAATTAATAGAGTAGCACCACAATTTTTAGGATTATCTGTTATTGGTTTGATCCTTTTAAAATTCGGTTTGATGTACTTAATCAGAAAAAAACTGGACTTTGAAGTGATTCCTGGCTACAAATTTCATTTTATTATGCCTTATTTTGTCCTGACAGCACTGCTTACATACTATGCGATCGGGTTAATTAATCATGATAAAAAACAGTAAAATTATTTATTGAAACTAGAAAAATTATCATATTTTTGCACAACGAAAAAAACCTATCAATGTTTAAGAAATTCGCAGTTTTATTTTACAGTATTTTTGTATTAAACTTAGTGTCTGCACAGCATGGTGAGGCCACCACGGGTGAGGCTCCTGCTCAAGAGCTTTCAGAGAAAGACAAAGTAACTAAAGAAAACAAAGAGTTCATCGATCATCACTTGTTGGATGCTCATGATTTCACATTGATGGTTGATAAAGATGGTCATCATATAGGTTTTCCTCTTCCTGTTATTTTTTATGATAACGGTTTCCACTCTTTTATGAGTAACAAAGAAGGTTTTATGCATGGAGAACCAACTGAAGTAGACGGTGCTTATTATGTGCTGCATCATGAGAAAATCTATAAAACAGACGAAAAGGGAACAATTACTCTGGATAAAGACCATCACCCAACACAAGAGAAAGTTTTAGATCTTTCTATTACAAAAAGTGTATTAATTATCATCTTAGTGGCGGTTTTCATGTTTGTATTGTTTGTTGGAATGGCTAAATCTTATAAGAAGTCAGCGGTTCCTACAGGAGCAGCAAGATTCTTAGAGCCTTTGGTGATTTTTGTGAGAGATGAGATCGCTCTTCCTAATATCGGACATAAGTATAAAAGATTCATGGGTTATTTATTAACTGTATTTTTCTTTATTCTTTTCCTTAACGTTTTAGGATTGATGCCTTTTGGAATTAATGTTACAGGTAATATTACAATGACATTCTTCCTTGCTATCCTTACGTATTTGATTACAACATTCTCAGCTAATAAAGATTACTGGAAGCATATCTTCTGGATGCCAGGTGTTCCGGTTCCAATGAAATTCATTATGTTGCCAATCGAATTATTAGGAACTATTACTAAGCCATTCGCTTTGATGATCCGACTTTTTGCCAATATGACGGCAGGTCACATCGTAGTAATGACTTTGATTGGATCTATCTATATCTTTAAAAACTGGATCGCAGGAGTAGCATTCCCATTCTTAACATTAGTAATTTATTTACTTGAAGTATTGGTAGCATTCCTACAGGCATATATCTTCACAATGCTATCGGCTTTATTTATCGGAATGGCTGTAGAAGAGCACGAGCACGAACATCATGCTGCTCACTAATTAGAAGGTAAAAAGAGAAATTAAACAAATATTAAAACAATTTTTTAAAATTATATATTATGGAAATCCCTAGAATTATTGGTGCAGGTCTTATCGTACTAGGTGTAGGTATCGGTCTTGGTAAAATCGGAGCTGCTGCTCTTGAAGCTATCGCTAGACAGCCTGAGCAATCTGGAAAAATCCAAACTGCTATGCTTATTGCAGCTGCACTAGTTGAAGGTGTTGCATTTGCTGCGTTATTCGCATCATAAGCCAAACAAAACAAAAACATTGTTGCAGCGGTTGGCTGCAGCAATGTTAATTTTAAAAAAAAAGTAATAATTATTTATACATTTATATAATGGAATTAATTCATCAGTTTTCATCAGGACTATTTATTATCCAGTCTGTTATTTTTCTAGCATTATTATTTTTGTTAGGTAAATTCGCTTGGAAGCCTATTTTAAAGTCAATCGACGACAGAGAAACATCTATTGTTGACGCTCTTAATCAAGCTAAATTAGCTAGAAAAGAAATGGAAACTTTAAAAGAGGATAACGAAAGAATCATTCGTGAAGCTAAAATCGAAAGAGATGCTATCCTTAAAGAAGCCAGAGAAATTAAAGACAGAATCGTAGGAGAAGCTAAAGATGCTGCTAAAGCTGAAGGAGACAAAATGATCGAAGCTGCTAAACAGACTATCAATGCTGAGAAAAATGCTGCTATGGCAGACATCAAAACTCAAATTGGTACTTTATCTGTAAACATTGCTGAGTCTATCCTGAAGCAAAAGCTGGACAACAGTGAAGCTCAAAACGAATTAGTTCAAAATTATTTAAACAAATCAAACCTTAACTAAGAATGCTTACATCTAAAGTAGCTAAAAGATACGCACAAGGTTTACTTGATTTCACAAACGAGTCAGGTCAGACAGCTACTGTATTTTCTGAAATGAAAGATGTAGTAAAGATCATGAAAGAGTCTGTGGACTTAAATAAATTTTTCATGACTCCTTATATTGATTCTAAAAAGAAAATAGAAGTAGCAAACGAAATTTTCAAAGGTTTATCTGTTTCTTCTCAGAACCTGATCAGATTGGTAATTAAGCACGGTCGTGAAAACCAATTGAAAAATATCGCTCAGGAATTCATCAACAAAGTAGAAGACCTTAGTGGTGTACAGAGAGTAACACTTACAACAGCAACTCCGCTTTCAAAAGAAAACCTTGACCAGATTTTAAGATCTACCCATCTTGTAAATGCTGATTCAAACTTTGATCTGAAAGTAAATGTGAAGCCTGAAATTCTTGGAGGATATGTTCTGAGAGTAGGTGACCAGCAGGTAGATGCGTCTGTGAAGACAAAACTGAACCAAGTTAAAAAAGATTTCCAATTAAATTAAGAAAAACAACCATACAATGGCAGAAATAAATCCGGCAGAAGTATCTGCGATCTTAAAACAGCAATTGGCCAACTTCGATACTCAATCCAACGTTGAGGAAGTAGGTACAGTTTTAACCATCGGTGATGGTATTGCTCGTGTATACGGGTTAGAAAACGTACAATACGGAGAGTTGGTGAAATTTTCTAGTGATGTAGAAGGTATTGTACTTAACCTTGAAGAAGACAACGTGGGGGTTGCTCTACTTGGTGAAAGTAAATTAGTAAAAGAAGGTGATACAGTAAGAAGAACAAACAGAATCTCTTCTATCAAAGTAGGAGAAGGTATGTTAGGAAGAGTAGTAGATACTCTTGGTAACCCAATCGATGGTAAAGGTCCTATTACTGGGGATTTATACGAAATGCCATTGGAAAGAAAGGCTCCTGGAGTAATCTTCAGACAGCCGGTAACTGAGCCTTTACAGACTGGTATCGTTGCAATTGATGCGATGATCCCTGTAGGAAGAGGTCAGAGAGAGCTTATCATTGGTGACAGACAAACAGGTAAAACTACTGTTGCTATCGATACGATCATCAACCAAAAAGAATTCTTTGATGCTGGTAAGCCAGTATATTGTATATATGTTGCTATCGGTCAGAAAGCTTCTACTGTAGCACAAATCGTTAAAACTCTTTCTGATAAAGGAGCTTTAGCTTATACGGTAATCGTTGCAGCTAACGCATCAGATCCGGTTCCAATGCAGGTATATTCTGCAATGGCAGGAGCTTCTATCGGTGAGTTCTTCAGAGACACAGGTAGACCAGCACTTATCGTTTATGATGATTTATCTAAACAAGCTGTTGCTTACCGTGAGCTTTCTCTACTATTGAGAAGACCACCGGGCCGTGAAGCTTA
This sequence comes from Chryseobacterium sp. CBTAP 102, assembly GCF_003201365.1. Classification (NCBI taxonomy): domain Bacteria; kingdom Pseudomonadati; phylum Bacteroidota; class Flavobacteriia; order Flavobacteriales; family Weeksellaceae; genus Chryseobacterium; species Chryseobacterium sp. CBTAP 102. Next base: position 537,146 of record NZ_QICX01000001.1, on the reverse strand, counting down.
CCCTGGAGACGTTTTCTACCTTCACTCAAGACTATTGGAAAGAGCGGCAAAAGTAATCGCTGATGATAACATTGCCAAGCAGATGAACGATTTGCCGGAGTCTCTTAAACCAATTGTAAAAGGTGGTGGTTCATTAACAGCCCTTCCGATTATCGAAACTCAGGCTGGTGACGTTTCTGCATACATCCCTACAAACGTAATCTCTATTACAGACGGACAGATCTTCCTGGAGTCTGATCTATTCAACTCAGGGGTTCGTCCTGCAATCAACGTAGGTATCTCTGTATCAAGGGTAGGAGGTAATGCACAGATCAAATCAATGAAAAAAGTATCTGGTACATTGAAACTTGACCAGGCTCAATATAAAGAACTTGAAGCGTTTGCTAAATTCGGTTCGGACCTTGATGCTTCTACGTTAGCAGTAATCTCTAAAGGAGAAAGAAACGTAGAGATCCTTAAGCAGCCGGTAAATGCACCACTTCCTGTAGAAAGTCAGGTAGCGATCGTATATGCCGGAACAGAAAACTTAATGAGAAACGTTCCATTGAACAAGATTAAAGAATTCCAACACGAATACATCGAGTTCCTGAGATCTAAGCACCCAGATACAATGGCTGCTATCAAGGCTGGAAAAATCGATAACGATATTACAGGTGTTCTTAAGCAGGCAGCTAACGATTTAGCTTCTAAATACAACTAAAAAATTCAATGTTTAAGGTTTGAAATATAGTGTTTTAGACCTTAAACTTTAGACCTTAAACTTTGAACCCAAATTAATGGCAAACTTAAAAGAAATACGAGGCAGAATTACGTCAATTTCATCTACGATGCAGATTACACGTGCTATGAAGATGGTTTCCGCAGCGAAACTTAAAAAAGCACAGGATGCAATCGTAATGTTAAGACCTTATTCTGAAAAATTACAGGAGCTTATCCAGAATGTAAATTCTAGCTCTGATCCTGATCAGATTTCTGTATATGCTCAGAAAAGAGAGGTTAAAAGAGTACTATTCATCGCTGTTACTTCAAACAGAGGTCTTGCGGGAGCTTTTAACTCTTCTATCGTAAAAGAGCTTAACCTTCAGTTCCAGAACAACGCTCAGTACGAGGTTGAAGTTCTTCCTGTAGGTAAAAAAGTATATGATGCAGTAAGAAAAAGCCGTACGGTATATACTAATGGAAGTTCTGTGTATGATAACCTGAACTTTGATGCAGTTGCTCATATCACTGAAGGGGTAATGGCAAGCTTCAGAGAAGGTAAATTTGACGAAGTTTATGTTATCTATAACAAATTCGTTAATGCTGCTACTCAGGAAGTAACTACAGAACAGCTTCTTCCCATCTCAATGCCGGAAAATACTGAGCCACAGGTTGAAACAGATTACATCTTTGAACCTAACAGAGCTGAGATTCTGGATAATTTGATTCCAAAGTCTATCAAAACTCAGGTTTTCAAAGCGATTTTAGATTCAGTAGCGTCTGAGCACGGAGCGAGAATGACTGCAATGCACAAAGCAACAGATAACGCTCAGGCTTTAAAGAATGATCTTGTGATCTTCTACAACAAAGCAAGACAGGCTGCAATTACCAACGAAATTTTGGAAATTGTTTCCGGAGCAGAAGCTTTGAAAAATTCATAAGGAATTATTTTACTATACAAATGAAAGCACCGAAATTATCGGTGTTTTTTTGTTTATAATTGACTGAAACCGTCATTTATTATTCAAAAATCGAGTTTTTATCATAAAACAGGAAATTAGTCCGATTGTTTTTTTTATTTAAAAACTGAGGTATTATATCGTGTCATATTTTCTTCCGAAAATTACTTCATGGAAATAATCTATCCCGGATTCAGGTTATTTTTATTTTGCATATCTTTGTAGTTAATAAAATTTATATAATCTCTAAATGGACTCGGACATAGTCAGGCTTTTGCTGGCCTTATTTCTTGTTTTACTCAATGGCTTTTTCGTAGCCGCAGAATTTTCAATTGTTAAAGTTCGTTACTCACAAATTCAGTTAAAAGCTGCAGAAGGAAACTCTATGGCTAAGCAGGCAGAACATATCATCAAGCATCTTGATGAATATCTTTCCGCTACACAATTAGGAATTACATTGGCATCCCTTGCCCTTGGTTGGGTAGGAGAAAGTGCCCTGCACCATATTGTTGAAAATATTTTCACGTCTTTGAGCATTAATCTGACTCAGACAACCATTACTACAATTTCGGTAGTGACAAGTTTTGTATTGATTACCATCATGCACATTGTGTTTGGTGAGCTTATTCCAAAATCAATAGCCATCAGAAAATCTGAAGCAACTACAATGGCAACAGCGGTTCCGTTAAGAGTTTTCTATACGATCTTTAAACCGTTTATCTGGTTGATGAACTCCATGTCAAATGGTTTCTTAAGACTTGTAAAAATTCATCCCGCTTCCGAACAGGAAATTCACTCTACGGAAGAACTTCAGCTTTTGGTGAAACAAAGTGCAGACAGCGGTGAGATTGAAGAAGAGAACTACGAAATTATTAAAAATGCATTTGATTTTACAGATCATTCCGCCAAGCAGATCATGGTTCCAAGACAGAATATTACTTCCATAGACTTTGAAGAAGATGTCAATGACATTATCAATAAGATCATGGATAGTGGATATTCCCGTATTCCTGTATATATCGATTCTATTGACAATATTATTGGAATTTTCTACACAAAGGAAATTATAAGAGAATTTGTGAAGAGAAAAGGAGATCTTGACCATGAAGACCTTAAAGATTTAATGCGTGATGCATTCTTCGTGGTAGAAAGTAAGAAAGTTTCAGACTTATTGAAAACGTTCCAGCTTAAAAAACAGCATATTGCCATCGTTATTGATGAGTTTGGAGGAACTGAAGGAATTATCACACTAGAAGATATTCTTGAGGAACTGGTGGGAGAAATTCAGGATGAAGAAGATGACGAAGAAAAAATAGTTGATAAAATAGCGGATAATACTTATTGGGTGCAGGCTACACAGCCTTTGGACGAAATCAACGAGTTTTTACCCAAAAGGCTTCCTCTTTCCGAAGAAAGCGAATACAATTCATTGGCCGGATTTATTCTTCATGAACTGGAAGAAATTCCGGAAGAAAACCAGGAGTTTGATCTTGAAAATTATCACTTCAAGATCCTGAAAATGAATAATAAAAGTGTGGAACTTGTGGAGCTGGTATATCAGGAACCCAATGCTATTGACCATTTAGCAGATAAAATTGGAGAAGTTTAAAAGAATAAGAATGAGTTTTTATAACAGCATAAAAGACTACGAAAACCCAAAACGTCAGTACGAGGAAGAAGTTCTCGTCTTAGATGATACAGATGAAGTTTATAAACTGGTACTGCATAACGATGATATTCATACATTTGATTACGTAATAGACTGCCTGATCGAAATATGCAAGCATACGTTGGAACAGGCTGAGCAGTGTACCATGCTGGTTCACTACAAAGGCAAATGCACCGTAAAAACAGGATCAATGGATGTTTTGAAGCCTATGCATGAAAAATTAATTTCGCGCGAATTAACAAGCGAAATCGTATAAAATACAAATCCGGCAGTTTGTCGGATTTTTTTATGGAATCCTGAGCAGAAAGCAGAGGAATAGCAACGAATCACAAAGACTGAAAGACTTCCGGCCAATCTTTCAATTTTTAAATGCTTTAATCTTTTAATTTCTCAATACTCTTACATTGTCATATTTTATCTAAAATAGTATATTTGTACCAACTATAAAGAAACAAAAAAACAATGCTTGTAATAGGAATTGCCGGTGGTACAGGATCCGGCAAAACTACAGTTGTTGATAAGATACTTCAGCAGCTTGATATTGAGGGAATGAATATCCTCTCTCAGGATAATTATTATCACGACAACCAAGGTCTTACATTGACGGAAAGAGAAGCTCTGAACTACGACCATCCAAAATCAATAGACTTTGACTTACTGATAAAACACGTAAAAGCTTTAAAAAATAATGAGCCGATTGAGCAGCCGATTTACAGCTTTGTTACCCATTCCAGAACAGGAGATCATGTCACTGTAGAACCTAAAAACGTACTGGTAGTAGAAGGAATTCTTGTTCTTACCAACAAAGAATTACTGAAAGAATTTGATCTGAAGGTATTTGTTCATGCTGATTCTGATGAAAGATTAATCAGGAGGATCAGAAGAGATACTCAGGAAAGAGGAAGAGATCTGAGCGAGGTATTACACCGTTATCAGACCACATTGAAACCAATGCATCAGGAATTCATAGAGCCGTCTAAAAATGAGGCCGATCTTATTATCCCCAATATGAAACAAAATTCCGTAGCCATTGATTTTTTAACTACTGTTATTAAAAACTCGTTGAAAAAACATTAAAAAAATGGAAGAAAACAACCTTATCAAAGACATTCAGCCGAAATCTGAAACATTCAAACTTATCCAGAAATATGTTTTGAACAAGTATACCATTACGATCTGTCTGTTTTTGGTATGGATGATTTTTTTTGATAAAACTTCATTTCTTGTTATTAATGAACTCAATGGTGAGATTCATAAATATGAAGAGCAATTGGATTATTATAAAAAAGAATACGAGAAAAACGATGCTTTTTATAAAAAACTGATGAACAACAAGTCAGAAAAAGAAAAATACGCAAGAGAAAATTATTTTATGAAAAAACCGAATGAAGAGATCTTCATTCTGGTGGTAGACAGCACAAAAGTGGCTAAAAAATAATAAAAGTTGAATAGAATTATATTAATGATGAAATGGATTTTTAGTTTAAAAAAAAATTCAGTTACGAAGCAAAATTCACTATTGATAATTCACAAATAATAAAAAACTAATGTCAAATACAGATATACTTTCAAACTGGGAAAATCTAGTCAAAAAACAGCTTAAAACAGAGGATATTTACCCTGTTTTAGAGAAACAGAATCTGGAAGGAATAGAGGTGAAGCCTTTTTACACAGAGGTTCAGAAACCTTTGGTAAACCTGCCAAGGGTTGAAGAAAGCACTCATCTGGTAGCTAGATATCATGAAAGTCTGGAAGAAGAAGTATTTGCATTTATGCTGGATCAGAATGTAGAAAATCTGGATCAAAAAACTCTTTTTGTTAATAATAAAGATCTGGCAGGACACATCAGTCCTAAAGAAGAAGATCAGTATTTTTCACTGATCGATGTTTTTAATGAAAAAGAAGGAAGCATAGATGATCAACTGGTAAGAGAATTACTTTCAAAAGATTTTAAAAGAAATATCTGTGTAGACATATCATTCCACCAGAATGCCGGAGCAGCCATCTGTCAACAGCTTGGAATTGCCCTTGCAAAAGCTAAGGAGTTAGTAGAAGTTTATGGATCCGAAATTTTAAATAAACTTATATTCAGGATAGCAGTAGGAGGAAGTTATTTCTTTGAGATGGCTAAACTGAGAGCTTTTAAGATCGTTTTTAACCAACTCTCAAAAGAATACGGTCTGGATGAAGTCCCTTATATATTTGCAGAGACTTCCCTTCGAAATAAGGCCGTTTCTGATAATGAAAACAACCTGATCCGTTCTACCCTGGAACTTGCTTCTGCAATGATCGGTGGAGCAGATGCTGTTTTTTCTAACAATTATCTTGTAGACAAAAGTACGGATAACTCGGAAGAAATCTCTTTCAAACAACAGATTGTTCTGGCTTACGAAAGTATTATCAACGTATTTGAAGATGCTTCTAACGGAAGTTATTATGTGGAAGATATTACCCAGCAGTTTGCAGAAAAAGCATGGGCTTTATTTGTTGAAATAGAAGAGGCTGGTGGATATCTCGAACTGTTGAAACAGGGAGTTATTCAGAAAAAGATCTACGATCATGCCATTGAAGAGCAGCAATGGATTGAAGAAGGGAAAATAAAGCTGATAGGAGTGAATATGTACCCTAAATTAGACGTTAAAAAGTCTATTGCAGATCTTTACAGCGAAAAAGAAATAAAAGCCGTTCGTTGGGCTGAAATGTTTGAATAATATTTTAACCACAGATTATACAGATTTTCACAGATGATTATTCATAATATTCTGTGAATTTTTTTTATCAAAAGTTTAAATATGAACAATTATATAAAATTAAAACCAGTTAAAGTTGAAATATAAGTTCTATTTGAATTTTGGTTAAATTAAGAAACTATAGAGTATCTCATAATATTGTACTTTTGATACAAATACAATGGAATGAAAGAAAATGAGATAAATTTTACATCAGAAAATCTATATTTTCTGTTTACAACGAACCAGGTCCAGGTCTTTTGGAGAAAGTTTATGAAAAAGCCTTAGCTTATGAACTGGAAAATAATGGTTTAAGAGTACAGACCCAAGTTTCAATGAATATTAAATTTAAAGATGTATTTATTGATTCAGGTTTTATAACAGATATAATTGTTGAAGATAAAGTAATCATAGAATTTAAGGCAGTTTCTGAAATATCAAATATCCACCATCAGAAATTATTAACATATTTAAAACTAACAAATTTGAAATTAGGGATTTTAGTTAACTTTAATACAGACTATATTGATAAAAGTATTTTTAGAAAGATAAATGGAAAGTTAGACTAAAAAATAAAGAATAATCATCTTCGAAAGTTTATGAAAACTGTAGGATACTTTAATTGCACCACAGATTACATGGATTTCCTCAGATGATTGCACATAATTTATTTGGTATCCTTTAAAATATAAAACATAATCATCTGTGTAATTCTGTGAAAATCTGTGGTTAAATTACTAAACAAAGACGTTCAAAACTATATCAATGCAAATCTAACAACAGATCTGCACTCATTATTATTAAAAAAATCACCATTTTCGGAGGTTTCCATGCATGAAATTGTGCAGCAGATCAAAGGAAAACAGGTTGCAGAAAGAAAATTTCCATTTCTTTTAAAAGAAGGAATTCTTTTCCCGCCACAGCTTAATCTGGAACAGTCATCTTCAGAAAAGACAGCTCTTTATAAATCTGAAATGCTGAAAGGAAATAAATTCATTGATCTAACAAGCGGTTTCGGGATTGATGCCTTTTATCTGTCTCAAAATTTTGACGATATCACTTTAGTAGAACAAAATACTGAGCTTTTAAATATTGTTGAAAATAACTGGTGTATTTTAGGTCGTAAGGCGAAATTCATCAATCTTACACTTGAAGATTTTTTGAGCAGTAATGAGGAACACTTTGATGTCATTTATCTTGATCCGGCCAGAAGAGACAAACAAAAAAACAAAGTTTTTCTTTTGGAAGATCTGTCTCCTGATATTCTGGAAATTCACGAAAAGCTCCTCTCTGTTTCCAGCCAGGTAATTATTAAACTTTCCCCGCTTATTGATCTTAAATATCTTGTTTCAGTACTTCCGGGTATTTCAAGGATTGATGTTATTGCCCTTAAAAATGATGTGAAAGAAGTAGTTGTATTGCTTTCCAGCGAAAATGCGGACAAGATCATTTGTAATTGTGTGAACCTGGACAGCAGTGAGCCTGTTTTTAGCTTTACATTTGGGGAAGAAGAAACTGCGGAATCGGAATATTCTGAACCGGAAAACTATATTTATATTCCCAATCATTCCATTTTGAAGGCGGGAGTCTTTAATTTGATTTCTCAGAAATTTGCCCTGAAAAAGCTTCATCCTAACAGCCATCTTTATACTTCCAGTGAAAAAATTGAGAACTTTCCCGGCAGAACTTTTGAAATGGAATCTGTTGATTCTAAAAGTATTAAAAAGAAAGGGCAGTTTAATATTATTGCAAAAAACTACCCTTTGAAACCTGAAGAAATCAAAAAGAAATACGGTTTAAAAGACGGAGGAGATCAGTATCTTATTTTTACCCAATCCAAAAAAGGGAAAATAATATTAAAATCAGTATAAAAATGTTGCCGAAAAAAGCAGGATTTCTTACTTTTGGGCAATCAAAAATTGAAGCATGTAATCGCTTGCTGTTTGGACGGTCAGAATAGATTGAAAATAGCACGGTTTCATATTACCTTTTAAAAAAAATAATTTTACATATGAAAAAATTAGTTATATGTTTAGCGATTGCAACGGTAGCGGTAAGCTGTAAAAAAGTTCCGCAAGGAGGAAACAAAGCTACTTTGAAACTTGAAGAAGGAGTAGAAAGATATTCTGACGCTCCTCAGGGAGAAGCTCACGGACATGAAGCCGGAGCTGCAGAGCACAAAGAAGAGGCTCATGCAAAACCAGAAGCTGCTGCTCCAAAAACAGACAGTACTGCTGCAGTAAAACCTGCTGAAGCTGATAAAGCTCCAAAAGCTGAACACTAATTAGAAGTACAAAATATATAATTGCCCTGTTTCTGCAGGGCATTTTTTATTAAAAAGAAGGCTATAAGGTTCATTAGTACAAGATTGGGAAAATCCTTTCTTTTTGTTTGTCCCTGCCGGGCATTTTTTTTAATTTTAACAAAATAAATTTTTACAATGCAAGAGACATTAAGTTACATCAACGAAAACAAACAGCGTTTCGTGGATGAATTATTTGAGTTATTGAGAATCCCTTCTATTTCTGCAGATCCGGCGTATAAAGATGACGTTTTGAAATGTGCAGAGGTAGTGGCAGCACACCTTAAAAATGCTGGAGCTGATAATGTGGAAGTGTGCCAGACAAAAGGGTATCCAATTGTTTTCGGGGAGAAAATTTTAGATAAAAGCTTACCTACAGTATTGGTATATGGGCACTATGACGTTCAGCCGGCAGATCCGTTGGAATTATGGACAAAGCCGCCATTCGAGCCTTATATTGAGAAAACTGAATTACATCCTGAAGGAGCCATTTTTGCCAGAGGTTCTGCTGATGACAAAGGACAGTTCTTCATGCATTTGAAAGCCTTTGAAGCCATGATGAAGACCAATGCTCTTCCTTGCAATGTTAAATTTATCTTAGAAGGAGAAGAAGAAGTAGGTTCTGTAAGCTTAGGCGACTGGGTAAATGAAAATAAAGAAAAATTAGCGTGTGACTGTATCTTAATTTCCGATACACATATCTACAGCAACGAACAACCAACTGTAACAACAGGTTTAAGAGGTTTAAGCTATGTAGAAGTAGAAGTGGAAGGGCCAAACAGAGACTTACACTCAGGCCTTTATGGCGGAGCTGTTCCGAATCCTATTCATGTTCTTTCCAGAATGATTGCTAATCTGATCGATGAAAACGGTCATATCACCATTGATGGGTTCTACGACAATGTTGAAACGGTTTCAGATGCTGAGAGAGCTGAAATGAATAAACTGAAGGACAATCCGGAAGAATTTAAAAAATCAATCGGATTAAGCAATATCGAAGGTGAAAAAGGTTATACTACTTTAGAAAGAACATCTATCCGTCCTACTTTAGACTGCAACGGAATCTGGGGAGGATATACAGGAGAAGGCGCTAAAACAGTAATTCCTTCAAAAGCTTTTGCTAAAATTTCAATGCGTTTGGTTCCTTACCAGACTCCACAGGAAATCACAGAGAAATTCACGAAATATTTCGAAAAGATCGCTCCGGATACGGTAAAAGTAAAAGTAACACCTCACCACGGAGGAATGCCTTACGTTTTACCAACCAATACAAAAGAATTTGCTGCTGCAAAACAGGCAATGGAAGCTGCATTTGGAAAAGAAGTTCTTCCGTACAGAGGAGGAGGAAGTATTCCGATTACAGCCATGTTTGAGCAGGTTTTAGTAGCTAAGTCTGTATTGATGGGCTTTGGCTTGGATTCTGATGCCATCCACTCTCCAAATGAACATTATGGGCTGTTCAATTTCTATAAAGGGATTGAAAGTATTCCATTGTTCTTTGAGAATTATTCAAAATAATTAATCGAAAATACGATATCGCAAGGTGTTTCTGCAAAGAAATACCTTGTTTTTTTGCTCTTTTATCAAATGCCGGCAAACCTTTTTCAAGGTTTTGAAAATTAAATTCACTGAAAATAAAAGGGTTAATTTTTATTTGCAATAAGTTATTTCACTATTCATTGAAAGTTTATATTTTTAATACAAAACTTAATTTAATATGAAAAAATACTACCAAATTGCATTTTTGCTATCATCGTTATGCGTTTTTGCCCAACAGACCATATCCTTTGAACCTATTGAGGGATTCAGCGTTGGAGATATTAACGGGCAGGCAGGCTGGATCAGTACTCCTACGGGAGGTGTGCCGGAAAATGTAACCCATCAGACCATCAATTCAGATAAAGCCAGTGATGGAAACCGTTCCCTGAGAATCGTGAAAGAAAATACGTATGGAACTCAAAATGACCCTGTTATAGGGGGATTTTATAACCTTTCAACCCCTTTGGCCTACAATAATTTTTCTGTATCATTCGATATCAATATGTCACAGCTCAATGGTTCAGATTTTGGTTTTCAGGGAGTAAACAATACTGATGACGAGTTTGTTGTAAGATTGGATTTTGGAAAGACCGGATGGATAAAGGTCCTCGATATGTTATCTGGTATACAGAATCTTATTTCTACACCTTCAGCCTGGCTGCCAAATACCTGGTATCGCTTGAAAGTAGTTGGAAGTGCCACAGATGTGCGGTATTACCTTAATAACATACTGATCTATACAGGATCAGCAGCAAATTCCTTGAATATAAACCAGCTTCGTTTCGTACATAATAATTCATTAGGATCAGCTTATGTCGATAATATCAAAATTAATAGTGAAGCTGCATTGTCTGTAAAAGACGCAGTGAAAAATGACATAAAACTGTCTATCTATCCGAATCCGGCTACTGATATTGTAAAAATCACAACTCCAAACAAAATCAAACATGTTGAAGTATATGATATGTCTGGAAAGAGAGTGGATGCAACATTCAACGGAGATCAGGTAAATGTTAGCAGACTGGCTGCCGGAGCTTATTTGCTGAATGTAGAAACAGAAGGAAGAAACTTTACAGAGAAGTTTATCAAAAAATAATTACTGATAAATCTTAGGATCAGCGAAGCGCTCCAATTGGAGCGTTTTTGTTATTTTAGAGAATTAAAATTTCAATCATATGTCAGATCAAAAAACAGCTTATATAACTGGAGGAACCAAAGGAATAGGTTTCGGGATTGCAAAAAATTTACTTGAAAACGGTATTGCTGTGGCATTTTCAGGAAGAAAAAGAGATGATGTAATAAAGGCGGAAGAAGAACTTAAGCAATATTCAGGGAATGTATTGGGAATTGTTTCTGATGTAAGAAGTCTGGAAAGTGAACAGGAAGCTGTAAAATATGCCGTTGAAAAATTCGGAAGACTGGATTATATCATTGCCAATGCAGGATTGGGGATTTTTAAGCCTGTAGATGAACTTACGGCAGAAGAATGGAATGATATGATAGAAACCAATCTTACAGGTGTTTTCTATACTTTAAAAGCCTCAGTGGAAGAGTTAAAAAAGACAGAAGGTTATTATATTACCATTTCCAGCCTTGCAGGCGCTAATTTCTTTGAAAACGGAACAGGATACAATGCTTCCAAATTCGGAGTGGTAGGTTTCACACAGGCTGCCATGATCGATTTAAGAAAATACAATATTAAATCTACAGTGATCATGCCGGGATCTGTGGCCACCCATTTTAATGGAAATATTCCGTCTGAAAAGGACAGTTGGAAGATTCAGCCTGAAGATATGGGGAATCTTGTACTGGATATTTTGAAGATGAATCCAAGAGTTTTACCAAGTAAAATAGAGTTTAGGGCAACGAAACCAGCTAAGTAACTACATCTAATGTATTGAATAATAATTTAATAAGTATTATGCATGCATAATATATTTTTTATTTATATTAGCAAAAATTAATTCAAACAAAATCTCTGCATAAATTGTCATGATTTTATGCATTAAAAGGAAAATAAAATAGTACACGTGAAACCCTAAGGTTACATATGACCAATAAAAAAAATTAAGAACAACATATGAAAATATTAGTTTGCATTAGTAGTGTTCCGGATACTACTTCCAAAATTAACTTTACAGCAGATAAATCTGCTTTCGACAAAAACGGAATTCAGTGGGTAATCAACCCTCTAGACGAATTTGCGTTGACAAAGGCGGTTAAACTTCAGGAATCTCAGGGAGCAACAGTAACAGTAATCAACGTAGGTGATGCTGCTACAGAGCCTGTAATCAGAAAAGCTTTGGCAATTGGTGCTAACGATGCGGTAAGAGTAAATCTTGATCCGAAAGACAGCTATTCTACAGCAAAAGAAATTGCAGCTGTGGCACAAAACGGAGGATATGATCTTATCCTTTGCGGAAAAGAATCTATCGATTATAACGGAGGTTCTGTTCCGGGAATGGTAGCTCAGTTATTAAACCAGCCTTTCGTAAATGCTTCAGTAGGATTAGACGTAAACGGAAGTGAAGCTACAGCAGTAAGAGAAATTGAAGGAGGAAAAGAAACTATTTCAGTAAAATTACCGGCAGTTATTGCAGGCCAGAAAGGATTGGTAGATGAGAAAGATCTTATCATCCCGAATATGAGAGGAATTATGTCTGCAAGAACAAAACCTTTGCAGGTGGTAGAGCCTTCTTCTTCAGAAGTAAAAGTTCAGGGAGTATCTTATGACAGCGTTCCGCCAAGAGCAGCTGTGAAAATGGTTTCTCCGGATAATCTTGATGAATTGGTAAGATTACTTCACGAAGAAGCTAAAGTAATTTAATAAGAATCAAGTAAAAAGTAAAAAGATTCAGGATAAAATTTGATGTCATCAGACATGATCTGAATTTCATTACTATTCAGAATTGGATAACCTTGAATCCTGAACGTTAAACCTTAAACAAATTAGAAATGGCAGTATTCGTATACGCAGAAAATATAAACGGAGTTTACAAAAAAGCAGCTTTCGAAGCAGTTTCTTATGCTAAAGCTATCGCTGATAAAGCAGGAGATACCGTTACGGCAATCTCTGTAAACCCAACAGATTCTTCAGATTTATTATACAAATATGGAGCATCAAACGTAATCAATATCAAAGACGAAGGTCTTAAAAATTTCTCAGCAAAAGCATTTGCACAGGCTGTAAGTGAAGTAGCAGACGGAAATATCATTGTTTTCCCTCACACTACTGATGCTTCTTCCATTGCTCCTATGCTTGCGGTAATGAAGAACTATTCTTTAATTACTAATGCATTGGAAGCTCCTGAAAGCCTTTCTCCTTTCCAGGTAAAAAGAAGAGCATTCTCAGGAAAAGGTTTCATGCACGCAAAAGCAGAAGGGAACGGAGTAATCGTTACTGTTTCTCAAAACGCTTTCGGTGTTAAAGAAAATGCAGTATCAGGTTCTGAAGAAGTAAGAAACTTATCGGTAGCTAATGAAGATACTAAAGTGATTTCTCACGAGCAGAGCTCAGGTAAATTAGACCTTAAAGAAGCTGAAGTTGTTGTTTCTGCAGGTAGAGGAATGAAAGGACCTGAAAACTGGGGAATGATCGAAGATCTGGCAAACGTTTTAGGAGCAGCTACAGCATGTTCTAAGCCCGTTTCTGATATCGGATGGAGACCTCACACAGAACACGTAGGACAAACAGGAAAAGCTATTTCTCCGAATCTTTACATTGCTGTAGGGATTTCAGGAGCGATTCAGCACCTTGCAGGGGTTAACTCTTCAAAAACTATCGTAGTAATTAACAGTGATCCTGAAGCGCCGTTCTTCAAGTCTGCTGACTACGGAGTAGTAGGAGATGCTTTCCAGATTATTCCTGCACTAACAGAGAAAATTAAAGCAATTAAAGGATAAGAAAGTGAATTGTGAATAGTCAATTCTCGCTTTGCTCGTCGATTTTTAATTAAATAATTCACTTGCGAAGCAAAATTCACTATTGACGTTTGACAATCATCAACTATACAGATAAAAGCTCGGCTTTCCGGGCTTTTATTTTTGCGTAAAAAAGTGAAAACACAATAAAAAATTAATCTATATTTGTAGCTATGGATTATAAGCAGCTAATTATTCGCGGAATATCGTACAGCCAGACCCAGTCGGGGGCTTATGCATTGTTATTGGAACATGAAGAAACACACATAAAATTACCTGTTGTTATAGGAAATTTCGAAGCCCAGTCTATCTCTCTCGGTTTGGAAAAAGATATTCATCCACCGCGTCCTCTTACTCATGATTTATTTACAAAATTTATAGTTTCTGCCAATTATGAGCTTATTTCTGTCATTATCTATCAGATTGTAGACGGAGTTTTCTTCTCCAATATCAACTTTAAAAATAAAGTAACCGAAGAAGAACTGATCCTTGATGCCAGAACTTCTGATGCTGTTGCCATGGCCGTAAGATTTGACGCGCCAATATTTACAACTCAGCAGGTTTTAAATGAAGCCGGAATTTTATTGGAACTGGAAGATGTTTCAAAAGAAGAGCAATCATTCTCAGAAACAGTACAGACAGAAGATAACTTAAAATCTATTTCTATGGAAGAGCTTCAGAAATTATTAGACGAAGCTGTTAAAGAAGAAGACTATGATACCGCCCTTGAAATCCAGGAAGAAATCAAGAGGAGGAAAAAGAAAATTGATTAAAGAGATACTTTTTATATAAACTATGAATTTAAAATTACGACTGACCATCCTCAGTTTTCTCCAGTTTTTCGTTTGGGGAGCTTGGCTGATTACGATGGCAAACTTCTGGTTTGGCACAAAACATTGGGATGGAACTCAGTTTGGAGCTGTGTTCGGAACAATGGGAATTGCTTCTATCTTTATGCCAACCATTACCGGAATTATTGCTGACCGCTGGGTAAATGCGGAGCGCATATTTTCAGTATTACACATTCTTTATGGGGTTATTCTTTTTATTTTACCTCATTCTGCAGACCCGAATTCCTTCTTTTCAGTAATGCTTATGGCCATGTGCTTCTATATGCCTACCATTGCACTTGCTAATTCAATTTCTTATACAATCCTGAAAAATAACAATCTGGATGTGGTGAAAGACTTTCCACCGATTCGTGTATGGGGAACTATTGGTTTTATTGTTGCCATGTGGATCACAAACCTTAGCGGGAATAAAGAAACAGAAGGTCAGTTTTATATCGGAGGTGTTGTAGCAATTTTCTTAGGAATTTATGCCCTTACTCTTCCTAAATGTCCACCACAAAAACTGATTGACAAAAACTCACCATTATCCGAGCAGTTAGGCTTGAATGCATTTAAGCTTTTTGGAAGCTACAAAATGGCATTATTCTTTATGTTTTCAATGCTTTTGGGAGCTGCACTTCAACTTACCAATGCATATGGAGACGTATTTTTAAGTGAATTTGCCCATTTTCCTAAATATGCAGACTCATTTGTAGTAAAAAGATCTACCATTATTATGTCCATCTCACAGGTTTCAGAAACCCTGTTTATTTTGGCAATTCCTTTCTTTCTGAAGAAATTCGGAATTAAGAAAGTAATGTTGATATCGATGCTGGCCTGGGTATTAAGATTCGGATTCTTTGCTTATGGGGTACCGGACGGGTTTGGACTTTCACTGATCATTCTTTCATGTATTGTGTACGGAATGGCTTTCGATTTCTTTAATATCTCAGGATCCCTTTTCGTGGAAACGACTACCGATAAAAAGATACGTTCTTCAGCTCAGGGATTATTCATGATGATGACTAACGGTTTTGGAGCGGTTTTCGGAAGTTATGCCGCTGGATGGGCTATTGATAAGTTCTTTACCCACAAGTTTTCTACAGCTTCAGATCTTTCTGCTTATCTTCAGACAACCCCTGATAATCCTACTTTCCTGAACATTTTAAAGAAAAGCTTCAACGCAGCAGTGAATACAGATGGAACTCTTTCCTCTGTGGTGATGGTAAAAGACTGGCAGCAGATATGGCTTTCTTTTGCAATATATGCGTTAATACTGGCGGTGTTCTTTGCCGTACTGTTTAAGCATAAACATAACCCGGAAGATGTTTCATCAGTGAAACACTAATTGAAACTTATAATTTATTAAGATATTAAATTGCATTTTTTTTCAAAAATGCAATTTTTTTATTTTCATATCCTTGTATATAATTAAAGCTTTGCTGAAGAAAAATATGGATTCATATCGGTATTGAAATTGTAAGCGGTGATTTTTAATTCTGTAATAAATAAATTATTTCTTTATCTAATGAATAACAATAGTGATCTTTTTTTATGACTAATGAGCGTTTGTGTAGTGAAATTGTATTTTTAAAACACACTCTTTAAAAGTGTGTTTTTTTTTGTATTTTGGCACTTTAGTAAATATGAAAAATATTCAGTTATTAGGATTACTGTTAGTAATTGCAGGCAGCTTTTTACCCCTGGTACACGTGCCTGTAATAGGGAGCTGGAACTATTGGAAGCTTGATCATTATCTGGCTATTACCTGCTGGATCTTTTCCGCTTGTGCAGTTTTTGGAATTGTAAATAACAGTGCTAAAATCGTTAGATTTTTTGGTATTCTGCTTATTCTTTTATTCGGATTTACCCTGGTTGCTGTGAAAATGCAATCGCTGCAATACTTTAGCTTTTTGCCCTTCAAATCCTGGCAGGAGACTTTTGCCGGAATTGTTACATTGAAATGGGGTTGGGCTGTAGAGTTTTTAGGGGCTTTTCTGATGGTTTTTGCAGGTGGAAGTAAAAAAGTAAATAATAGAACACAAATATAAATATGAACTTCTTAAAAATATTTTCAGCAGGAATTTTGTTGATGACGGCCGCACAGACGTATGCCCAGTCAACAGAACAGAAAAAACCGGATAATCCTCCTAAATGTACTAACATAAAAGAAGGGAAGTTTTTAAGACCTAAATATCCGGAAGCAATATGGTATATGACCATTAAAGATAATGTTCAAACCGAATATTTCAATAATGGAAAAGATTATATTAAATCGACATTGGTTTTTGTGGATGACTGCAATTATAAAGCAATTGTGATAGAGAAATCCGATAAAAATGACCCAGCACAGATAGGGGATGTCTTCAATAATAAAATAGTAGCCACTCAGGATAATCTTCTGAAAGTGAATTCCAAAATTGAGGGGACTCAATTCGATCTGGTATACATAAAAGTGAAATAAATTCTAACTATAAAAATGGAATCTTTATTCCGTTTTAGCTAAATAAAAATTATATACATGAAAGAAGTATTCATTGTTTCCGCAGTAAGAACACCTATGGGGAGTTTTATGGGAAGCTTATCAACAGTTCCGGCTACAAAACTTGGAGCAACTGCCGTAAAAGGTGCATTAGATAAAATCGGTTTAGATCCTAATACTGTTCAGGAAATCTATATGGGAAATGTTCTTCAGGCAGGAGAAGGCCAGGCGCCGGCTCGTCAGGTGGCTTTAGGAGCAGGTCTTTCAATCAATACACCATCTACTACCGTAAATAAAGTTTGTGCTTCAGGAATGAAAGCTGTAACAATGGCGGCTCAGGCGATCAAAGCTGGTGATGCTGATGTAATTGTTGCAGGAGGTATGGAGAATATGTCTTTAGTTCCTCATTATTACAATGCAAGAGTAGCTACAAAATTAGGTGATATCAAAATGCTTGACGGAATGGTACTTGACGGTCTTACAGACGTATACAACAAAGTACATATGGGAGTATGCGCAGAAAAATGCGCCGCAGACTATAATATTACAAGAGAAGATCAGGATAACTTCGCAGTAGAATCTTACAAAAGATCAGCAAAAGCTTGGAGCGAAGGTAAATTCAACGAAGAAATTGTACCGGTTTCTATTCCTCAGAGAAAAGGAGAGCCTGTAATTTTTGCTGAAGATGAAGAATATAAAGCAGTAAACTTCGACAGAATTTCAACACTTCCTACGGTATTCAAAAAAGAAGAAGGAACAGTAACAGCAGCAAACGCATCTACTCTGAACGACGGTGCTTCTGCACTGATCCTTGTTTCTAAAGAAAAAATGGAAGAACTTGGATTGAAACCTCTTGCAAAAATCGTTTCTTACGCTGATGCAGCCCATGAGCCTGAAAACTTTACTACTGCTCCGGCAAAAGCATTACCTATCGCTCTTAAAAAGGCAGGATTAGAAGTTTCGGATATTGATTTCTTCGAATTCAATGAAGCTTTCTCTGTGGTAGGGCTAGCTAACAACAAAATCTTAGGATTAGATGCCGCTAAAGTAAACGTAAACGGAGGTGCTGTAGCATTAGGACATCCACTGGGAAGTTCAGGTTCTAGAATCATTGTTACATTGATCAATGTATTGAAGCAAAACAATGGTAAATATGGTGCAGCAGCAATCTGCAACGGAGGCGGTGGAGCTTCTGCTATCGTAATTGAAAACTTATAATTGATAAGGATATAACCATATTTTGTGGTTTAAGATATAAAAATCGGGGTCTTTTAACCCCGATTTTTAGTTACAGAATAGGATAAAATTATCTGACAGTCCTACATTACTATACATTAACCTTTCGATTGTATATCCGATCAGCTGATTTACTGATATGAATGAGAAAGTTTCAAACCTTACAACACATATACTCTAATATGAGAAAGTATAAATTATATTAAAACTTTGATGATTGATTTCAATGCCTTACAATTATTATTTTCAAAATAATATTAAAAACCGTAGAATATTCCGTAGTTTTTCTATTTTTGTGCTACTAATATATATTTGAAATGTCTGAAACTGAGAATCGACAGCCTAAAAACATAAAGAATAATCCGAAAATTATGAAAGCCTGGGCTGTATATGACTGGGCAAATTCTGTTTACTCCCTGGTTATTACCTCTACTATTTTTCCTATTTATTACTCTATCCTTACCACTGCTTACGAGAAAAAAGAATATGTGGCAGAAACCAAAACATGGATTGATGTTCCGGTAAGGCATATGATCAGAATTTTCGGAGAAGAATATCAGCCGGATGCAGTGTATGGATATTCCCTTACCATATCATTCTTTGTTGTAGTATTACTTTCTCCATTTTTATCTTCATTAGCAGATACCATTGGAAATAAAAAGTCTTTCCTGCAGTTTTTCTGTTATCTTGGAGCAACATCTTGTATGGGATTGGCCATGTTTACGGGAATGCATAACGTATTTCTGGGGCTTTTATTCAGTATTACAGCCAGTGTCGGTTTCTGGGGAAGTTTGGTGTTTTACAACTCTTTCCTTCCGGATATTGCCACACCGGACAGACAGGATGCTCTTTCTGCAAGAGGGTATGTTTATGGATATATCGGTTCTGTAGTTTTAGTGGTAATCTGTTTGGTATTGATTCAGGTTTTTGCCAAAGGGGCAGCTCAGCAGTTACTGTTTACAAGAATCAGTTTCCTGTTAACAGGAGCGTGGTGGTTCGGTTTTTCTCAATATACATTCAAGCACCTTCCTCAGTTTGGAGATGTGAAAGATAAACTTCCTAAAGATTTAGTGCTTTTGAACTATAAGAATATCTTCAAAAGACATGAAGAACAGGGTGGCTTTTTTGAGGTATTTAAAGATAATCTGAGCTTCTATAAAGATATTGCAAAAGAAAGTTTTCACGAACTCTTTAAAGTAGGAGGAGAGCTTTTTAAAGATAAAAACCTGAAATTCTTCCTGTCAAGTTTCTTCTTTTACAGTGTAGGAATGCAGACAATTTTCCTTATGGCAACTTTATTCGGAAAGAGTGAGATCAATCTTGCTCAGGATAAACTGATAGGAACCCTTTTGGTGATTCAGATCGAAGCGATCATCGGAGCCGTTATTTTCTCAAGATTATCCAAGAGAATTGGTAATAAAAATGTTATTTCAATTGCCATCATCCTTTGGATTGTGGCTTGTCTTTGGGCTTATTTCCTGAATAAAGAAAACCCGACCGTTGAATACCAGTTTTATGGAGTGGCTGCAGTAGTAGGTTTGGTAATGGGTGGTCTTCAGGCAATGTCCAGATCTACTTATTCAAAATTACTTCCGGAGAACTCAATGGAGAATACTACTTACTTCAGTTTCTATGATGTATTGGAGAAAATTGCCATTATTATCGGAACATTTATCTTTGCAACATTGATCGAGCATTTCAATAATATGCGTATTGCAGCATTGTCTATGACCATATTCTTTGCCGCAGGATTGATTTTAATCAGATTCCTGAAGGTTAAAATGAGAAAAGACAGAGAAACATTATAAAATTGAAAGACGTTATTTTTAACGTCTTTTTTTTATTTTAAAGAATAAAAAACATTTATTAAGCTTTTTGGTTGAATTTTGTTATATAATTAGTATAAATATTAGAATATAGCGGTTGTTTTTCACTATGTGTTGATTTTTTTTGTTTATTTGTAAAAATGATAAAATTATCAAAATCATGAAAAATTTTCTATTAATTTGTTTTTTGCAGTGTTTTGTGCTGAGTTTTTCTCAGAATTTAAAACCGGTCGCTCAAAAAGTTTTAGAATTTCATAATCGAAAATCAGAATTTAAAACGTATGACTTATTTGAAACGAATAAATCTGCAGATAAAACAGCCGAATACAAAAAAGCAGCAACAGACATCACTGTAATGTCTTTAAAATCTGCAGAATTAAAAAGATTAATCAAAGATAAACCTGATTTTATTGAAATTTCTTTTCCTTTTGATGATGGGAGACAGATCATTGTTGAAATGTACAGACATCAGATCTTAACCAGCGATTTTAAAGTAATTACAGATAAAGGAACAACCGTAGAATATACGCCTGGAGTTTATTATCAGGGAATAGTAAAAGGAGATAATGCTTCTATCGCAGCCTTTAGCTTTTTCAATAACGACATTGTTGGAGTTGCTTCCACCCCTGAGTCAGGAAATATAGTGGTAGGAAAAGCTAAAAATTCTGAAGATTTTGTAAGCTATTCAGATTCTAAGTTAACAGGATCTAATCCGTTTGCCTGTGATGTAGACGGGCTGAAAGAAAATCAGGTTCAGAGACCTGTCTTTACACCGGATAATACTAACAAAAAAACAGATAATTGCGTAAGGATCTACTATGAAGCAGGTTATGGTCCTTATACCCAAAATGGGAGTAACACTACCACTACCACCAACTGGGTTACCGCTATGCATAATAATGTTTCAACACTTTATGCCAATGAGAATGTTAATGTAGCATTAAGTGAAGTTTTTGTCTGGACTACCACCGATCCTTATACAGGATCACCCGGCACAATTCTGAACCAGTTTA
Source organism: Chryseobacterium sp. CBTAP 102 (assembly GCF_003201365.1). Classification (NCBI taxonomy): domain Bacteria; kingdom Pseudomonadati; phylum Bacteroidota; class Flavobacteriia; order Flavobacteriales; family Weeksellaceae; genus Chryseobacterium; species Chryseobacterium sp. CBTAP 102. The sequence goes on along the minus strand of NZ_QICX01000001.1, from coordinate 515,941 downwards.
GAACCACCAGAACCACTTTTAATGGTGATTTGGCACAATTATTAAGAAACCCTGCCACAACAAGTATCGCATATGTAAATTCATTATGTACCGATTACAGATATTCTTATTGCGGTACGAATTTTAATTATCAAAATGTCCCCACTTACTCATGGAATATAGAAGCTATGACCCATGAACTCGGGCATAATTTAGGTTCACCACATACTCACGCCTGTTTCTGGAATGGAAATAATACAGCTATTGATGGCTGTGGACCAGCTTCAGGAAATAATGAAGGATGTACCGCAGCTCTTCCTCCGGCAGGTGGTGGTACCATTATGAGTTACTGCCATCTGGTAAGCAGCGTAGGAATTAATTTCGCAAATGGCTTTGGTGTGCAGCCTGGAACATTGATCAGAAATACCGTGGATTCAAAAGGATGTCTTGGTACCAATTGCATAGCATCATGCCCTGCATCAATTACCAATTTTACAATTACCAATATCACACAGAACTCTGCAAATGCAAATTTTACAGACGTAAGTTCATCATCATGGAAATATAAATTAACTACAAGTAACGGAGCGCTCGTATCTTCCGGAAGTACCAATACACCTTCTTTTAATTTTACAAACCTTCAGCCTGCCACTTATTACAGACTAAATGCAGGCACAAATTGCAGCGGCCCTAATGCATTCCAGCTATCAAAATTGTTTTTAACTGATGGAGCATGGTGTGACGGAGTTCAATTCTTGGACACAGGAGGCTCAGCAGGTCAATATGGAGATAATGAAGAATTAGTAAAAACATTCTATCCAGCGTCCGGTTCCTCTTTAACAATGACGTTTACTGCATTCGATCTTGAACAAGGCTATGATTATATGTATGTGTATAATGGGGCTTCTACGGCTTCACCATTGTTTGCCAATGGAAATAATTTGAGTGGAAATACTATACCAGGTCCGTTCACATCTACAGATCCTTCAGGAGCAATAACAGTAAAATTTGTTTCAGATGGAGGCGTTACAGGAAATGGATGGAATGTAAATTTCTCTTGCAGCGTTTTAGCCGTAGAAGATATCAATCACCCAAATAATTCAATAGACATTTATCCGAATCCTGCCAAAAATATGATAACGGTGTCTTCAAAAGAAAGATTAAGAGGATATAAGATTTATGATGAAGCAGGGAGGTTGATCATTTCTGATTCTTCTCTTAAAGGAAATAAACAGGAAATAAATCTTTCCTCAATTCAGACAGGAAACTATGTTATCACCGTGGAAACAGAAAAACAAACCATCAATAAAAAGCTGATCAAACAGTAATTATAGGACGAATCTTTGCAAAAGCCTGATTTTATCAGGCTTTTTTCGTATCTTTATATAGAAAAAATTCGGCCTGAGTTTTGCTTATATTCAGAGGAATAATTTTTAACTTTGCAAAAAGATTTATTGTCAATATGACCAACCCTTTATTTTATGCAAAAATAATCCTGTTTGGAGAATACGGAATGATTGAAGATTCCCAGGGGCTTGTTGTACCTTACAGCTTCTATAAAGGAACTTTGAAATTTTCAGATTTGAGTTCTGATTTTGAACTTAATTCCAACAGACATCTGCAGAAGTATTCTGAATTTCTTACAGCACTTGATCTTTCCGATAACTTTAAGCTGGATATTGATAGCTTTAAAAAAGATATTTCAAACGGACTTTTCTTTGATTCCAATATTCCTCAGGGATATGGAGTGGGAAGTTCAGGAGCCTTAGTCGCTGCTATTTTTGAAAAATATTCAATCAGTAAGCTGAATCCTGAAAACATTTCAAAAGATAATCTTAAAAAATTAAAAGCTGTTTTTGGGGAAATGGAAAGCTATTTCCATGGAAAAAGTTCAGGAATGGATCCATTGATCTGTTATATGAATCTGCCAATTCTTATCGAAAATAAAGAAAATTTAGACAGGGTAAATATTCCGGAAGGAGAAGAAGGAAAAGGAGCTATTTTCCTGATTGATTCCGGAATGACCGGCGAAACAGGACCTATGATTCAGATTTTCTTTGAAAAAATGAAAACAGAAGGTTTCCGAAAAACCCTGAAAGAGGAGTTCATCCGTTACAACAACGCATGTATCGAATCTTTCCTTAAAAAGGACATGAATCCATTCTTCAGAAATCTTAAGAAGCTTTCTCACTGGGCTTATGAACATTTCCGTCCTATGATCCCTGAAAGTATATTTAATATCTGGAAAAAAGGGCTGGATTCCAATGCTTATTATCTGAAACTGTGTGGTAGCGGTGGAGGCGGCTATATCTTAGGATTTACCAAAGATTATGCAAAAGCTGAAAAAATGCTTGACGGCTTCCAAAAAGAAGTGATTTACAGATTTTAAACAGATTGGAATGAATTCTGAAAAAGAACCTTTCCAATCTAAAAACTATTTATCAAAATCTCTATTTTACAGATTTTCACAATTCGTGGGCTTTCTCCTCGGAGCACGTTTTTTTGTAGCAGCTCTCCTGACGTTTGCTCTCTATGTTTCTACTTTTTTCCTGTTCAACCAGGATGAATCTTTCAGAAAATTTGTTTTCGATTTTAAAGTACACGGTATTATTTTTTGTACCGTTCTTACTATTCTGGCAGGCGGTATTATCAACCAATTTTACGATCTGGAGAAAGATCATGTAGTAAAACCTTTCAGAACACGGGTTCAGAGCTTTATCAAACAGAAATATTTTCTTTATGCCTATCTGGCGCTCAGTGCTATTTCTTTAGGCATAGCCTGGATGATTTCTCATAATGTATTTGCTTTTTTTGTAGTTTATCAGTTCTTTATGTGGTTTTACAGCCATAAACTGAGCAGAATATTGATCCTGAATAATCTTACATTTGTCAGTCTCACTTTGTATCCGTTCTTTGGAATGATGGTGTACTACGAAACCTTTTCCAAAAAGGTTTTCCTGATGGCTGTCTTTCTCTTTCTTATCCTGCTCTGTATTGATATTGTGAAAGATACTCTTACCAGGAGTGTAGATAAGGCTTTCGGATATACTACTATTCCTAATTATTTTAAAAGCAGAAATACAAAAATCATTCTGACATCTTTATTGATAGTTACTATGGCAGTTTCAATGAAGATTATTACAAAAACCGGCATCACCGGGTTCATGGCTTATTATTTTGCCGGAGGGCTTTTTGTCATGATTGTATGTATTTATCTCCTTTTAAAAGCTTCAAGAAGAAGCAACTTTCTCACATTGAATGTATTAAGGTTCTGGGTTTTTGTCGGAATCATTGCCATGCTGTTAAATGGAATAGAGCATAAATTGTAAAAAAAATCTTTAAATAAACTGAGGTTATTATTACCTTTGCATAACTAAATTTAATAAATAGGAATGCCCATTTTTAATGATACTAAAATTGCATTTGCAGACAAGTCTGATGCACAATTGAGAAAGGCTTACTGGATGTTTAAAATGATTGAACAACCAGCTCTTACCAGCCTTGGAACATCTGTTCTGAATTTCACAGTACACAACAATTTCCCTTTCGTTACCGGAATTGTAAAAAATACCTTATTTGCACAGTTCTGTGGTGGTGAAACCCGTGAAGAAAGTATGAAAGTGGTGAAGCAGCTGTTCAAAAGAGGAGTTGGAAGTATTTTTGATTATTCCATTGAAGGAAAAGAAGATGAAGAAACTTTTGATGCGGTTTGCAAAGAAATCAAGGACATTGTAAGATTCTCAGTAGGAAATCCGGCGATTCCCTTTATTGTGTTTAAGCCTACTGCTTTTGGAAGAATTGATCTTTATGAAGCTGTTGGAAAAGGGGCTGAGCTTACTACCAGCCAGAAAGAAGAATGGGAAAGAGTGGTAAAAAGATTTGATGAAGTATGCAGTCTTTGCCATGAGCATGATAAAAAAGTAATGGTAGATGCTGAAGAAACCTGGATGCAGGATGCAGCAGACCACCTTTGTGAAGAGATGATGGAGAAATATAACCAGCAGAAACCTATCGTCTGGAATACCATCCAGATGTACAGAACCGGAAGACTGGAATATATGGAAGCTCATCTTCAGAGAGCAAGAGAGAAGAATTACTTTATTGGTTACAAGATCGTACGTGGTGCTTACATGGAAAAAGAAAGAGCCAGAGCAGCAGAAAAAGGATATGCAGATCCGATTCAGCCAACCAAAGAAGCGTCAGATAAAAATTATAATGCAGGAATCGATTTCGTGATGGATCATTTGGATAAGGTTTCAGCATTCTTTGGAACTCATAACGAAATCTCTTCTGAGCTGATTATGGATAAAATGAAAGCAAAATCTCTGGAAAGCGGTAATCCTCATGTATATTTCGGACAGCTTTACGGAATGAGTGATAATATTACTTTCTATCTGTCAGATAAAGGCTATAATGTGGCTAAATATCTTCCATACGGACCTGTAAAGGATGTTGTCCCTTATTTAACAAGAAGAGCTCAGGAAAATACCTCTGTAGCCGGACAAACCGGAAGAGAGCTTGGACTGATCAAAAAAGAATTGGAAAGAAGAAAGAAATAATAATATTGTTCTTAATACATTTAATTAGACCTGCAGTTTTGCAGGTCTTTTTTTATGGCAATTAAAGGGGCTGAATTGTATGGTCAATTGATAATAATCAGGGTAATCATCTTATGAATTAATTATATTTTAAAATAATTTAATTTTTATTGCTGATTTTATTTTAAATATTTATATTTGATAGAGTCATAAAAAAACGTATAACTATATCCTCATTTACTATTATGCTTCTGTCTTATGGCAGAACCTTTCCAGTACACGAATCAACTTTATTATAGGTAAATTTTAAAAATAAAATAAAGCAATAGCTTTAGTTTTCTTCTTCAAATATTTTTTAACCTGATCATTTTCTTTGGTCAGGTTTTTTTTAAGGCTCAAAACTTTCGAATTTTCCATTTTCGTAGAAGAGAACGATACGTTTTATTTTATTTTGCTGATTACCAAATAGTTGGCCTAATATATGATCGCCGGAATTTTCTAATCGCTGAGAATCCGATATTTTTTCCTGAGCTTTATCCTTGGCGGGTATAAACGATTCTCCGGGACTTGATTTTGGAGCCTCTGTTTCCGTTTCATCACTTCCAAATTCATCGTCATCTTTCATCATGGTAAAAAGATCGGGTAGTGGAGTCGTTTTTATTTTCTCTTCTTCAGTATTCTCTTCGCTAATTTCTGATTCGGGCAGTTGAGATTTCAACATTTCACCTTCACCGGTAACCAGCCAGTCCCATAGAAGTTCAGGGAAACGGGATTTTATTTTTATGATAAATTCAAGAGACGGTTTGTTTCTTCCTGATGTGATATGTGAAATGGATGAACGCTGCACATCAATCTCATCAGCAAACTCGGAAGGAGTAAGACGAGAATACTCTATAATTTTGGAAATTCTTTCATTTAAACTCATAAAAATAAGCCTTTAATTATTTTACAAATGTAACTCTAATAATTTACAAATGCAAAACACAAATGTAAATAAATGAAAATATCATCTGTATACATTTGTAACTTTAATTTAATTGTTTTCAAATCAATAGATTATACTTTAATTACAATTGTATTTATTTAATATGATAATCTTATTCAGTATATTTCTGTAACCATCTTTGATGGAGTAACGAATCATTATTTTACTTAAATATTAGTTTAAAATTGTAAATTAATGCTTTATTGCATGATATTTTGACCGTTAGATCTCTATAAAAATGCGATTTACATTATTAAACTACTAAACCTACTCCAGAGAGTAGGTTTATATTAAAATCTTCATGAAAATACACATAGAACTTATTATGTTTGATGACAGTTTTGTAAATTACCGATGTAAATGCACTATTTTAAGCCCCTATTAAGCTCAATTTAAAGGAAAACGCCTTCCTATTAAGCAACTAATTTTTTGTAAGATTAAGGCTCTTAAAAAAAGTGTTATTTGAATAATTTTCTGAAGGGCATCTTGTTTTTTACTCATTTTACATATGTATACATTACTAAACAACCTGGTTTTCCACAATTTTAATGTTTAATAAAATAACACTCAAATGCCTTTAAACAGCATTTTTCGCACTTCAAGTATTGTTAGAATTACTATTTATATAAATCTTATAAATCGTTGACTTTTAACATCTTATTTGTTAGTTATTAAATTATTCGCAATCCACAATTTTATCCACAGACAAAATGTCATTATGTACTGTTTGATAATGTTACAAGTGTTAACACACTTATTAAGTTTAAAAATGGAAATAATAAATGTTTGTAAATCGCAATTAAAATATTTGTCAAATGTAAATTCGTGGTTTTTAATAGTATTTACAAATGTTAATTTATGTTTTTGGCTAAAAATGGCTAAATTTGATTTTTGTAAACTATTCCTAAAATGAATTTTGAACAGATCTATTCTCAAAACCCCGATTTCTCAAATCGCTATATTTCCCCTGAAAAATTATTTTCCTATCTACAGACCAATCTCAGCGATTATATTCAGGAGATCGGAACATCCTATTTAGATAAACCTATTTATCAGTTAAGCATTGGTACCGGAAACATTCACGTATTAGCATGGTCACAAATGCACGGAAATGAATCCAACGCCACTCATGCTATGCTTGATCTTTTGGTAAGCCTTGATAAAGCTCCCAAAATGAAAGAAGACTTATTCAGTAAGATAACACTTGATTTCATCTTCATGCTGAATCCGGACGGATCTGAAAAATGGACCAGACTGAATGCAGCCGATATTGATCTGAACAGAGACTTTCATAATGAAGCAAGTAAAGAGATTAAATTCCTGAAAAAAGCAGCTGCTTCCAAAAAATATGATTACGCTTTAAACCTTCATGAGCAGAGAACCATATTTACTACTGATGGAATTCATCCTGCTACACTTTCCTTTTTAGCTCCTTCCGAAAATGTAGAACGTACCGTTACCGAAAACAGAAAAAAATGTATGGCAGTAATCGGAAGTGTTTATAACCATTTAAAAGAAATGATTCCCAACCAGATCGGAAGATATTCTGATGAATTTTATCCTACTTCTACCGGAGATAACTTTATTAAATCAGGAATGCCAACGATTTTATTTGAAGGCGGACATTTTGTAGATGATTATACGAGAACAGGAACAAGAAAATATTATACAATTGCTCTTTATTATGCACTGAAAGCAATCAGTGAACTGAACTCTGATAGTACAGGATGGGAAACTTATCTTGAAATTCCTGAAAACAAGGAAACGCATTATGATATTATTTACAGAAATGTAAAGCTGAATACAGAGCATGAATGTATTCTGGATATTGCAGTTCAGTACAGGGAGATCAAAGAAGAGGGGAAAAGTGAGATCTCATTTATTCCTTTTGTAATGGAAGCAGGAGATGTAAAACAAAAGAAAGGCTGGCTGGAAATAGACTGTACCGGAAAGAAATTTATTTCTGTCACTAAATATCCGAAACTGGATTCTGTGGTAGAATTTACAATTGAAGATTAAAAGATTTTAAATAATCTCCTCATACAAAAGCTTCGGCAGCCCTTGAGGGCTGCCGAAATTTTTTTATAACTAATTTCCAAAATTCAAATGGCTGTCCACTCATTTATAATGTTATTCAATAGGAATGGGCTTTAGCCCATTTAATTTAATGAATATTCAACCGGCTTTAGCCAAAACTTAATTTTAGAATGTGAATTCCTCTAAAGATTAGTTAACCACTTTAATTCCGTTCGCTACAAATCTGATTTCCTCTTTTGGTTCAGTGATAGCATCAATTTCAGACTGGGATTGTTTAGCATCTTCTGCATAATGTTTCTGCTCATTTACAGAAATTACTTTTCTTTCTGCATTCCCATCCAATACTACATTTTTTCCTTTTAACGCTGTAGGTACAAAGAAAGCATAATCTTTCATTTTTACAAAAAACTTAGAATTATCTTCGGTCTGGATGGTAAGCCAGCAGCCTTTTTTGTCACATACGTCAGTCACTTTTCCTTTAATAGATACATTTTCAACTTTTTTGTTATCTTTTTTAAGCTGCTTATTCAATTTATCTACGGTGATCGCTTTGGATTCAGCTGATGAAGTTACTTGACTGCCATAAGTATCACCTACCAATGCTTTCCCTTCCGGAGGTCCGGATTGGGCAAATGCTAGCGAAGAACCTGTTAAAGCGGCTGAAAATAATAAAACTTTAAATTTCATGTTTAATATTTTTCTCAAAAATACTAATTAAAATTGAATCATAAAGGAATAAAAAATGATAAAAAACAGGTGTTTTGATGAATTTTTAACAAAATTGAAAATGAAAGGCAGATTTGATTATATTTGATCCCTATACTTGACTATGCAAAAAAAACTGAAACTATGGGATGCCATCATGCTTGTGATGGGATCTATGATCGGAAGCGGGATCTTTATTGTAAGTGCTGATATGATGCGAAACCTGGGATCAGGATTTTGGGTGATTATCGTATGGGTAATTACAGGAGTGATGACCGTAGCTGCTGCCATAAGCTATGGAGAACTGTCTGCACTTTTTCCGAAAGCCGGAGGACAATATACTTACCTGAAAGAGATCTTCGGTAAAAGAATGGGATTCCTTTACGGATGGGGATTGTTTACCGTAATACAAACCGGAACAATTGCTGCCGTAGCAATGGCTTTTGGAAAATTTACGGCCTACCTGATTCCCTCATTAAATGATGCTGCACCTATTTTCCAGAGTGGTGAATTTAAAATTACATGGATACAGATTCTGGCGATTGCCGTCATTGTTTTGCTTACCTATATCAACACCAGAGGAGTGGAAAGCGGTAAAATTCTTCAGAATATTTTTACAGGTTCCAAAATTATTGCATTATTGGGTTTGATAGCTGCCGGTTTTATATTGGTAGACATTTCTCATTTAGCAGAAAACTTCAGCTGGGGAACAGATTCTTTCAATAACCTTAAAAAAGATTTGAGTGGTAATTTCCTTAAAGAAGGCTGGGAACCCATAGGAGGAATGACTCTGTTAGGCGGAATTGCTGCTGCAATGGTAGGTTCTGTTTTCAGTTCTGTAGCCTGGGAAAGTGTAACATTTGTTTCAGGAGAGATTGAAAATCCTAAAAAAAATGTAGTAAAATCAATGATTTTCGGAACTTCTGCCGTAATGATCCTTTATATAGCAGTAAACTACGTCTACTTAAATGCATTAGACAGAGACGGAATTGCATTTGCTGCCAACGACAGGGTAGCAGTTGCTGCCTCTCAGAATATTTTTGGAAGTGCCGGAACCATTATTATTGCTTTACTGGTTATGATCTCCACATTTGGGTGTAATAACGGATTGATTCTGGCAGGAGCAAGAGTTTTTCAGACCATGGCAAAAGACGGAATGTTCTTTAAATCTGCAGAAAAAAATAATAAAAATGAAGTTCCTGAAAATGCACTTTGGATGCAGGGAGTCTGGGCTTCTATTCTATGTTTAAGCGGACAGTACGGAAACTTATTGGATATGATTTCTTTCGTGATCGTTCTGTTTTATATGATTACGGTTTTTGGAGTTATCTATTTAAGAATGAAACAGCCGGAACTGGAAAGACCTTATAAGACATGGCTTTATCCGGTAACACCTGTTATTTACCTTGTAATCGGAACTTGTTTCTGTATTCTATTGCTTATTTATAAACAGCAGTATACATGGCCCGGCTTTGTTTTGGTGTTGCTGGGACTTCCGGTATACTATTTTATCAATAGAAAAAAAGCAAATACTTAAAATAAAAATAGATCAGATTAAGGGCTTTCAATTCAGTTTGAAGGCCCTTTATTTTGAATAAAATTTTAAAGTATTACCATTATTATTGGGCGAAAATGTGTATTTTGGTATTCCGTTTTTAAATAAACGGATACCATGAAGTAAAAACTAAAAGTTATGGATACACCAAATTACAGAATGCCTTTCGTGCCGTCTACTTTAATGACTGAAGGCGGAAGTATCGATACCTGCGATATGGGGGAAAGTATTGCCCACAATATTATGCTGCTGATCACCACCAAAAAAGGGGAAAACAGATATGATGAAAACTATGGAAACGATGTCTGGAATCTCGAATTCGATAATGGAGTCACAAGTGCCATCTGGGAAAGCGTTTTTATCAAAAGCTTAAGGAGACAGATTCAGGAATATGAACCAAGAATCGTAAACCCGCAGATTGATGCTCACATACAGTTTGTAGAGCACAGTTATGATACTAAAGAACACACCGAAATTAAAAAGAAAGTAAGAATTGCCATCAATGCAAAAATGGAAGAAACAGGAGAGCGTTTTAGTTTTTCCACAGAATTGTTTCTAAGCCCGATGTCTATTGATTAATATTTTTAACAGCGAAAGAAAATTATGAATTTAGATCAGAATATTTATTCCAAAGAATCTGTAAAAGCAAGAATGCTGCAAAATGCAACTAAAGTATGGGGATTGAAAAGTCCACAGTCTTTAGATCCTTTTGTAAAACTGCTGATAGATGCATTCAGTACAGAAGTTTTTAAAGCGAATAATGAAATACAGACGGTGAATGCCCGTATATTGGAAAAACTGGCAAAACTGCTTACACCGTCCATCTATACACATCCTATTCCGGCTCATTCTGTAGCTTTTACACAGCCTTATGAGTCTTCCGAAATTTTATTGGAACACACGGAATTTTTCTTCCGTAAACAGATGACCTCCACTGTAAAATCAGAATCAGACAAGCAGCTGAACATTCCTTTTACTCCTGTAGGAAATGTAAGAATCAATAAAGTTCACACTTCCATCATGTTTGTAGGAAATACGTGTTACAGCATTGATGACAGATTTAATAAAATTCCTATTGCAAGATTCCAGGGAAAACCTGAAGATTACAGAAAAATTACCATTGGAGTAGATGTAAGCAAATATATAAGTGAAAACTTTCCAAAATACCTGAGTATATTCTGCTCCAACACGGCTTTTGAGCACCTTGATTTCGTATACAAATTATTGCCATACATTACGGTAACAAGTAATGGCAACCCTCTTTTTGTAAGAGAAGGATTAAGCTATGTTACAGAAAACCAAAATGATGGTTACGAGCAGATGTTCAAAGAACAGTCCATCAGAAATAAGGTGATTGAGGATATTAAAAGTATCTATCGCCATAAATTTATTGAAGTAACAGGAATTTCTCAAAGTCTGTTTTCAGAACCCGGACAGCTTCCACAGAACCTTGATTTTCTTTCCGGAAAAGAAGAGATCACAAAATTTCTTGATAGTAAACAATATCTATGGCTTACTTTTGAGTTTCCACCACAATTTTCAGCAGAAATCCTGGATAATTTTTCCTTTGTTCTGAATGCTTTTCCGGTATACAACAGAGGCTGGAAAAAAACAGAGTACAGCCTGGATATCATGGGGAATAATATCCCCTTGGTAACAGATGAAGGGGAACACTTCCTTTACGTAGACGAAGTTCAGGACGGTGATGGAAGAAAGTACACCGAAATCCCTTTCACTCCGGCTGATGATCTTAAAAAAGGGTTATACACAGTAAGAAAAGGAGGAATGGAACGCTTCACCAGCAGAAATGCTGTTGATATGATTGCCAATGTTCTGGAACTGACAAGAGACGAAATTGCAGCATTTTCCCTTTTGAACAGAGACAATGTAAAAGGCGTTCTAAGCGAAATGTCCGATAAAATGAAATCCATGGTACAAAAAGTAAACAATGCCAAAAGGAGTATCAGACAAGAGCTGAACTACGTGATCATGGAGCCTGTTGAAAAAACAGATCATACCTATGCTGCTTTCTGGGTAACTCATTGTACGCTTGCCAATCATATGCGTCCCGGAACTGAACTTTCCAATCAGTTGAAATCTCAGACCGTAGTGTTGCTTACCGAAACATTAGGCGGAGCTGAAGAGCAGAAAGGGACAGACAGTATTCAGGCTTATAAATATGCACTCACGACCAGAGATAAGATCATTTCTTTGGAAGACGTTAAAAATTACTGCCGCATGATTCTGAAAGATGAGGTAAGAGAAGTAAGGGTAAGAAGAGGCACCATGATCAGCAACAAACCAAAAGAAGGTTTTGTAAGAACTGTTGAGGTAGAAATTATTCCTCAGAATTATTCTTTCTACGGAAGGGCGTATTGGGAAAATATGGCCAATATCATCAGAAACCAGATTATTGCCAAAGCCATCGACGGAATTGAATATATTGTAAGAATTAACAATGAAGATGTTGATTTTCAGGATATATAAATCATTTTAAAAATAAAATCAATTTAAAATATAAAATGCCGTACCCACTACGGCATTTTTAATGTAATAATCAGAATCACAATTCAATGAAAAAAATATCTTTTTTGCTGCTGCTTATCCTTTTCGGAGCCCATTTGAAAAGCCAGACTATTCAAGAGCTGAGAAATAAGATCAATCAGATTATCTCTACAAAAAATGCAACTGTTGGAATATCTTTAAAAGGAATAGAAGATAAAGATACGCTCAGCATCAACGGAAATAAAGAAACCCCGATGTTGAGTGTTTTCAAATTTCATATTGCCTTAGCTGTTTTGAATCAGGTAGATAAAGGAAAATTAAAACTTAATCAAAAATTCTTTATTAAAAAAGAAGACCTTTTGCCTGATACCTGGAGCCCAATCAGAGAAGAATATCCTCAGGGAAATATGTATCTTACATTAGATCAATTGATAAGGTATACGGTTTCCCATAGTGATAACAATGGCTGTGATATTTTGCTGAATATCATTGGCGGAACAGAGACCGTGCAGAAATTCATTAATCAACAGGGAATTAAAGATTTTACAATAAAAGTAAACGAGAAGGAAATGGCATCCTTCGAAAAATGCTACATAAATACCACAACGCCCTTGGCAACCACGGAACTTTTAGAAAAATTCTATAAAGGAAAAGTGCTGAAAAAAGAATCTACAAAATATCTGTATCAGGTAATGGTAGAAACCTCACGAGGACTTACCTGGATGAAAGCGGGATTGCCTGTAGGTACAGAGTTGGCTCACCGGACAGGAATTTCCGGAAGAAACGAAAATAATCTACGTGCAGCAATGAATGATGTGGGAATTATAAAGCTTCCTAATGGAAAGCACATCGTTTTATCCATTTATCTGAAAAATATCAATGAAGAAATGACAGATACGGAAAAAATCATTGCAGATGTCACCCGCGCTGTCTGGGATTACTACACGCGCAAATAAGTTGGTAATATGAATTATGAATTATGAATTATGAATTATGAATTATTCTTTTTCTAAACATCAATAGAATGGGTTGTTATCCTGAGCCTAGTCGAAGGGAGCCCATTTTTAATTTTTAAAACAAACCTGCTGGCTTTAGCCAAAACCTAATTACCTGAAATCAAAACTAAATAATATCTTATTCAATCCATTAACAAAACCTAAGAATTTTTTATGAAACTTTTATCCCTTTTATATTCAAAAAAAGTCTATAAAATTTCGTATTTTTGCACGTTGTGATTTTCAGGCAAAGTCACTCCAAATTATGAGCAAATCAACAGAATATATAGAAGTTTACGGAGCCCGTGAACACAACCTAAAAAATATCAATGTAAAAATTCCACGCAATGAATTGGTCGTAATTACAGGCCTTTCCGGAAGTGGAAAATCGTCATTGGCTTTCGACACTATTTTTGCGGAAGGCCAGCGTCGTTATATCGAAACATTCTCTGCTTATGCACGCCAGTTTCTAGGCGGGCTGGAGCGTCCGGATGTAGATAAAATTGAAGGACTTTCTCCGGTGATTGCTATAGAACAGAAAACAACCAATAAAAACCCGCGTTCTACTGTGGGAACGGTTACCGAGTTGTACGACTTTCTGCGTCTTTTATATGCAAGAGTTTCGGATGCTTACTCTTTATCTACAGGACAGAAGCTGGTAAGCTATACTGAAGATCAGATCCTTGAAACCATCAAAGAAAATTATAAAAAAGAGAAAATCATGCTTTTGGCGCCAGTGGTGCGTTCCAGAAAAGGACATTATCATGAGCTTTTTGTACAGATGGCTAAAAAAGGCTACGGACAGGCAAGAATTGATGGAGAACTGCAGGATATTGAATATGATTTAAAACTTGACCGTTATAAAACCCACGATATCGATATTGTGATCGACCGTTGGATTATCGGGGAGAATGCCTCAGAAGGCAGAATGGAAAAATCATTGCGCACCGCGATGGATATGGGTGAAGGCATTATAGGAATTCAGAAACTGGGGAGTACAGACATTGAATATTTTTCTAAAAACCTGATGGATGCAGAAACAGGACACTCTCTGGCGCTGCCTGAACCCAATACTTTCTCATTCAACTCTCCAAAAGGAAGCTGCCCGAACTGTAAAGGTCTGGGAACTATTAAAAAGATCAATACCGATTACTTTATAGACAATCCGAAACTATCCATCAACCAGGGAGGATTGTTGCCATTGGAAGATATCAAATCCAACAAATGGATTCTGTCACAAATTAAAAATATTCTTGAAATCTTCGGATTGGGATTAACAACGCCGTTGCAGGATATTCCGGAGGAAGCACTGGATTACATTTACAACGGATGTCACAAAGAATTTAATAAAGACCTGAAATATGCGGGAATTACTAAGAAAATAAAGATTGGTTTTGATGGTTTGATCGCTTTCATGGAAGAAATTATCGATGAAAGAGAATCCTACGAAGCCATTTTATTGGAAAGACATTTTACCACAGAAGAAACCTGCCCGGAATGTCACGGAACCCGTCTTCAGCCTTCAAGTTTAAGCTTTAAAATTGACGGAAAGAATATTGCTGAGGTTAACGGATTAAGCTTAGCAGATTTAAAAGACTGGTTGGCTGATGTTAAAGATAAATTCTCGGAAAAAAATAAAATCATTGCTCACGAGATCTTAAAAGAAATTGAAACCCGACTTCAGTTCCTGCTGGATGTAGGGTTGGATTATTTGAGTTTGAGCAGAAGTTCAAAAACCCTTTCAGGAGGAGAGTCACAGAGAATTCGTCTGGCAACACAGATCGGTTCGCAATTGGTGAATGTGTTGTATATCCTTGATGAACCAAGTATCGGGCTTCACCAGAGAGATAACGAAAGACTGATCCATTCCCTGAAAAACCTGAGAGACATCGGAAACTCTGTTTTGGTAGTAGAACATGATAAAGACATGATTCTTGAAGCCGATGAGGTGCTGGATATTGGTCCGAGAGCCGGAAAATTCGGTGGAGAAATTCTTTGGCAGGGAAAACCAAAAGACCTGTTAAAAGCAGATACCATCACTGCTCAATACATCAATGGAAAAAGAAAAATCGCAATTCCTGAAGAAAGAAGAGCAGGAAGCGGTAAAAATATTGTTTTAAAAGGAGCTACAGGAAACAACCTTAAAAATGTAACCCTGGATATCCCTCTTGGAAAACTGGTAGTGGTAACCGGAATTTCAGGAAGCGGAAAATCTTCCCTGATTAACGGAACATTATATCCGATCCTCAACAAACATTTCTACAGAGCGGTTCAGGAGCCGTTACCCTACAAAAAGATTGAAGGGCTGGATAATATTGATAAAATTGTAGATGTAGATCAGACTCCAATCGGAAGGACGCCACGTTCAAATCCTGCTACGTATACCGGAATGTTTACCGATATCAGAAACCTTTTTGCCGAGCTGCCGGAAAGTAAAATCCGTGGTTATAAACCAGGCCGATTCTCTTTCAATGTAAAAGGCGGAAGATGCGAAACATGTCAGGGTGGAGGATTGAAAGTAATCGAAATGAATTTCCTTCCGGATGTATACGTACACTGCGAAACATGCAACGGAAAACGTTTCAACAGAGAAACCCTGGAAGTTCGTTACAAAGGAAAATCAATTTCTGACGTCCTAGATATGACGATTGATGAAGCGGTAGATTTCTTCCAGCCGATTCCTAAGATTTTTGCGAAAGTGAAAACATTACAGGATGTAGGTTTGGGATATATTACCCTTGGACAACAATCGACGACTCTTTCCGGAGGTGAAGCGCAACGTATCAAGTTAGCAACCGAACTGGCGAAAAGACAAACCGGAAATACCCTTTATATCCTTGATGAACCAACAACAGGATTGCATTTTGAAGATGTAAAAATCCTGATGGATGCCATCAACCAACTGGTAGAACTTGGGAATTCATTCATCATCATCGAACATAATATGGATGTCATCAAATTAGCAGACCACATTATTGATGTTGGTCCGGAAGGTGGAAAACACGGCGGACAGATCGTAGCACAGGGAACTCCTGAGGAAATTGTGAAATCTAAGAAAAGCTTGACAGGGAAGTTCTTGAAGAGGGAACTGGAATAAGTATTCATAAAATTATATGGCATTTTGTAACTCTGAAATAATCTAAATAATTTACATTAGGATATTGATCAACTTTTAATTTAAAAATCAAGATAATAATTGGCTAAACTCATCAGGTTTAGCCATTTTTATACTTAAAATGAACTTCCAATATTAAATTTTCAATTATTTTTAAAATTTATTACACTGATATTCAGTGTTTTATATTTTAATGTTAACTCAATGTTAACTGAATGTAAAATTAATATGAATTATTTTTAATAACTTTGGGTAAGAGATACAAAATAAGGTTAGTATAATATTTAAAACCAAATAGTTATGAAAAATAAAATTCAAATATTGATCGCCTCACTTTTCGTTTGCGGATTTGCTGCTGTTTTGAACACTGCTAAAGCTCAGACTACAGATCATAATACCATTCAGGAAATTCAGTTGAACAAAAGTGAAACGTTTAACGATATAAGAAATAAACTGGAAGCCAATTTTGACCTTACCAACCCTGATTACAAACAGGGAACCGTAAATTCCGTGGTAAAATTTGATATTGCAAAAAACGGGAAAATTGTAAATGTTCATTCCAGCGGAGATTGCAAAACCGTAAGCAAAGAAATTGAAACCGTGTTAAGCGATCTTGACTACAGAGTAGACCGTAAAAAACTGACTGATAATATGGTTGCCTACACTTACGTAATGCCTGTGACAGTAGAGATCCACAACAGATAGTATTTACTGCATATTATTCAATAATGTGTGAATAATGAAAACTTATCCCATGAAGTTATAATAAACAATAGAATATAAGATTTTAATTTTGGGCTACCATAAAATTAAAACTATATGAAAAATTTAAAGAAGCTGACAAAATCAGAGTTGAAGTCAGTGAATGGAGGAGAACCTGTAAAATACTGTACATTTTGCGAATGGGCGAATAAAGTAATTTGCAGCGAAATTCCAATCGTTCAGTGCCCTTAAAAATAAAGCCGCTTTTATCAGCGGCTTTTCTACTGTTGTGAACTTTGAACAAATTCTGTTAATCTGGCTTTAAGATCTTTAGAATTTCCTATTGGATCAAAAGTAACATTATCTACTCTTCATCCTTTATCTGTCCATAAAATATTTTTTACCAATCACAAAAATCGATACATTTGAGTAGATAAAAAAATTGTGAATCCTATTCTTAACGTTGCCGTCCGTTCCCTCTGCGTTTACCTTTTTATGGTAATTGCTATCCGTTTATTTGGTAAAAATCAGCTTTCCCAGCTTAATGCAGGGGATGTTGTATTACTGCTGTTAATTTCAAATGCTGTTCAAAACGCAATGGTAGGTCCTGATACCTCTCTTCAGGGCGGAATTATTGCGGCATTGGTTTTGTTTGTTGCTAATTTTGTTTTGAAAAGGATCATGTTTTCCAGCCGCTCCTTTCAGACTCTTATGGAAGATGAGCCGGTTATTTTGATCAGAGATGGAGTTGCTGATCAGGCAGCCCTGAATCGGGTAAAAATCACCGAAAGCGAATTGGAGGAAGCTATAAGAGAACACGGAATTGAAAAAATAGATAATGTAAAGCTTTCCGTTCTTGAAGTGGACGGAAATATCAGTGTTGTTTCTCAGGATGAAAAGAGTAAACAGACTCACTATTCAAGAATTAAAAGAAAAATTAAAAGAAAATACCATTAAACAAGATGAATTACGAACTAAGAGAAATGCTTCCCAGTGATGAGCCCAGAGTCCTTGAGATTTTTAAGCAGGGAGTAGACGGCGGTATTGCAACTTTGGAAACAGAAGTCCCTACAGCTGAAGCCTGGAGCATGGAATATTTTAACGACTGCCGTTGGGTGCTGGAAAATGACAATAATGAAGTAATAGGATGGTGTGCCCTGAAACCAGTCAGCAAACGGGAATCTTTTAAAGGAGTCGCAGAAGTAAGCATTTATTTTGATAATGAATACCAGGGAAAGGGATTGGGTTCCGTATTGCTTAAAAAGATAATTTTGGATAGCGAGGATCACGGATTCTGGACATTACAGACCAACATCTTCTCCGAAAATGAAATGGCCATTAAATCTCATCAGAAAAACGGTTTCAGAATGGTAGGTGTCCGAAAAAAAATCGGAAAGCTCAACGGGGAGTGGAAAGATCTTATCCTGATGGAAAAAAGAAGCGAAGTCATTTAAAAAATTATAAATGATGAATGATGAATGATGAATTTGTTTGATAAGCACACTAATCCGTTGTTACAATAAGGATACAATGCATCCGGCCAGGTAAAGAAAGTGTATATTTATGACGATTGCGGGCATCATTACAAAGGTAAAGGCCGTGATCATGGACATCACAGATAAAAAGAAAAGCACTGAAATTTTTTCAGTGCTTTTTTATGATTAGTTATAATCGCGATTTTTTGGGATTAAGGAAAGTATTAAAGACCATAACTTCCTGTCCAAACTTTTTCTCAATTCTTTCAGAAATATTTAAAAGTTCACTTTTAATAAAGTCTTCACGCAATTCTTCATTATCAAAAATTAACAGGAGATTATAATTTTTGCCTTCCTCGATAAAGTCACTGTGAACCTCGGAAAGAATATATTTGTTGACATCCATCAGGTTTTCAGTCATCAGAACCAGTGTTTCATCAATATAATTTTCCCATTCTTCCAGATTATCTTTTGTGCAGTGGAAAGTTAAACTTAATACGCTCATTTTTTTATGAATTTTTAAGATTTTTTGGATAAATTCTACCACAAAAATCGGCATTTTTTTCGTAAATTAGCCCGTTAATAAAAATTGGAAATAAATAATTTTCAAACCTACAGCTAAGAGTTTGAATATCATTACAATAAAATTTGTTTATGCAAAAAGAAGGAGAAAGACTGATTCCTATCAACATTGTTGATGAAATGAAGTCGTCTTATATCGATTATTCGATGTCCGTTATCGTTTCAAGAGCGTTGCCGGATGTAAGAGACGGCTTGAAACCCGTTCATAGAAGGGTACTTTATGGTATGTATGGACTAGGGGTATTTTCTAACAGAAAATATTTGAAATCTGCGAGAATTGTTGGAGATGTATTAGGTAAATATCACCCGCACGGAGATTCCTCTGTATATGATGCTATGGTAAGAATGGCACAGGATTGGAGCTTACGTTATCCTCAGGTAGACGGACAGGGTAACTTCGGTTCTATGGATGGTGACCCGCCGGCAGCAATGCGTTACACCGAGGCAAGATTGAAAAAAATCTCTGATGAGGTTCTTTCAGACCTGGATAAAGAAACAGTTGATTTTCAGAATAACTTTGATGACAGTTTACAGGAGCCGACAGTAATGCCGACTAAAGTTCCCAATCTTTTGGTCAATGGTACTTCAGGTATTGCAGTAGGTATGGCCACGAATATGGCGCCTCATAACCTGTCAGAATCCGTAGATGCAATCTGTGCTTACATTGATAATAAAGAAATTACGATTGATGAGCTGATGCAGCATATTATTGCACCGGATTTCCCTACAGGGGGTATCATCTATGGATATGACGGAGTAAGAGATGCTTTCCATACAGGTAGAGGCAGAGTGGTTTTAAGAGCTAAGGTGAATTTTGATGAAATTGGGAACAGAAACGCTATCATCGTTACTGAAATCCCTTATCAGGTAAACAAAGCTGAAATGATCGCCAGAACAGCAGAGCTTGTTAAGGACGAAAAAATCCCTGGAATTCATGAAATCAGAGACGAATCGGATAGAAAAGGACTTCGTATTGTTTACGAATTGAAAAACGATGCTATTCCGAATGTTGTTCTTAACCTATTATATAAATATACAGCACTTCAGACCTCTTTCAGTGTAAACAATATTGCATTGGTACACGGAAGACCGGAACAGCTGAACCTTAAAGATATCATTCATCACTTTGTAGAGCACAGACATGAGGTAATTGTAAGAAGAACTCAGTTTGAGCTTAAAAAAGCCAAGGAAAGAGCACACATTCTTGAAGGATTCATGAAAGTGATCGGAACTCAGGATTCCCTGGATAGAGCAATCTCTATTATCCGTCACAGTGCCAACCCTCAGGCAGCGAAAGAAGGCTTGATTGAGGCTTTTGAACTTTCAGACATTCAGGCTCAGGCAATTCTGGATCTTAGGTTAGCTCGTCTTACAGGAATGGAGCTTGATAAAATCCGTGATGAATATGATGCAATCATGAAAGAAATTGCAAATTTGGAAGATATCTTAGCAAATGAGCCAAGAAGATTCCAGATCATCAAAGATGAACTGATAGAAATCAAAGAAAAATACGGAGACGAAAGAAGAACTGAAATTGATTATTCAGGAGGAGAAATGTCTATTGAAGATATCATCCCGAATGAATCTGTAGTTCTTACCATCTCTCACGCAGGATACATCAAGAGAACTTCGCTTTCAGAATATAAAATTCAAAGTAGAGGTGGGGTAGGTAACAAAGCCGCAACAACAAGGGATTCCGACTTCCTTGAATATATTGTTTCAGCAACAAACCACCAGTATATGCTGTTCTTTACCGAAAAAGGAAGATGTTACTGGCTGAGAGTATTTGAAATTCCGGAAGGCTCCAAAACAGCAAAAGGAAGAGCAGTACAAAACCTTATCAATATTGAACCGGATGATAAGATCAAGGCATATATCAGAACCAACAACCTTAAGGATTCCGAATATGTAAATCAAATGAGTGTTGTGATGGTGACCAAAAACGGGACCATCAAAAAAACATCATTGGAAGCCTATTCAAGACCAAGAGTAAATGGAGTAAATGCTATCGAGATCAGAGATAATGACCAGTTATTAGGAGCTTACCTTACCAATGGAACATCTCAGATCATGATTGCTACTAAAAATGGTAAATGTATCCGTTTCCCTGAAGAGAAAGTAAGAGAAGTTGGTAGAGGATCGATCGGGGTAAGAGGTATTGCCATGGAAGACAATGATGAAGCTATTGGTATGATTGTTGTGAACGATGTGGAAAACGAAACAGTTCTTGTAGTATCTGAAAAAGGATATGGAAAAAGAACTGCAGTAGAAGACTACAGAATTACCAACAGAGGAGGAAAAGGAGTTATTACTCTTAATATTACCGAAAAAACAGGAAATCTTATTGCTATTCAGAACGTAACAGACGAAGACGGATTGATGATCATCAACAAATCCGGTGTTGCCATCAGAATGGGAATGGATGAAATGAGAGTAATGGGTAGAAATACTCAGGGAGTAAAACTGATCAACCTGAAGAAAAATGACGAAATTGCAGCCATTGCAAAAGTAGAAATGGATAAAGATGTAGAAGAAGATTCTGAAGAACTTGAAGAAACAGAAGAAGGAGTTGTAGGATCGCTATTTGATAACCAGGAAAACGATGAGGCACCTCAGGCTGAAAATGAAAATTCCGCAGAGGAAAATGAGAATTCTGATTCTGAAGAATAAATTGTACAATTAAATATAAATAGTTATTATGAAGAAACTAATTTTAGGAATGGCTATCGTGGCATCTGCTTTTGCTTTTGGGCAGAAAAAAGATGCCAATGCTCTGAATGCTCAGCTTCAGGAAGCTAATAAAGTGGCTATGGACGCATATAATGCAAAAAATTATGCAGCAGCAGCACCTAAGTTTATTGAAGTTTATGACTTATTAAAATCTAGCGGTCAGGACAATAAAATATACATGTATTATGCAGGGCTTAGTCATGCGTTAGCTAATAACACTGATCAGTCTATCAAAATATATACAGACCTTATCAATTCCGGTTTTACAGGAGTAGAAACTACTTATACTGCAAAAGAAAAGAAAAGTGGCCAGGTGGTAAATCTTGATAAAGCTACCTGGGAACTAATGAAAAAGAACCCGGATTATAGTGATTTTAAAACAGAACAGACTAAAAGTATAGAATCTGATTTGTATGAAACTTTGTCTTCATTACTTTTGAATGCAAAAAAACCAACCGAAGCTCTTACTATTATCGAAAAAGGTTTGGTTAAGTTTCCAAACAATGCTAAGCTTAAAGAAGCTCAGACTACAGCATATCTTCAGTCTGGAAATACAGATAAGTTCGTTTCCGGATTAAAAGAGCAGTTGGCTAAAAACCCTAACGATGCTACCAACTGGTATAACCTTGGGGTAATGCAGGCTAAAAACCCGGCTACTGTTAATGATGCTTTGGAAGCATTCAAAAAAGCTATCGAGCTGAAGCCCGATTTCTCTGATGCATATCAGAATTTAGTATATACTACTATTGGTGATGATGCTAAAGTAGTAGGAGAGATCAACGCATTAAGAAAAGACAAGCCAGATGAAGCTTCTAAGCTGATTGATGGAAGAAGAGAAAGATTCGGAAAAGCATTACCATATGCTGAAGGATGGTATAAAGCAAATCCAAAGAGTCTTGATGCGGTTACTGCGTTAAAAGAAATTTACATTGTAACTAAAAACATGGACAAAGTTAAAGAAATGAAAGCTAAAGAAGCTGAACTTACAGCTGCTGGAGCAAAATAATCATTTTGACAACAACAAATATGAAAACCGGAACAGGAATGTTCCGGTTTTTTTGTTTTTAAAAAAGTGTTGACTGAAGATCTTATCCGGATTGTATATTTCATGCAGGAGCTTTTAGATCTGTTATGATTTTGAATTAGATTCTATAAAAGTAACAGGTTTTAAAAACCTGTTACTTTTCGCCCTGCTATGCAGTTTCTGTCGAAAATTCTTCATGCCGGATTCAGGCATTTAAAATTTCTGTTTTTATAGAGATGAACCTTTAATTTCAACCTGAGAATTTCTCTGTAATTCCGTATCTTTGAGAAAAATTTTTATAAGATGATCGAGTGGAAAACCGCCAAGGAATACGAAGATATTACCTATAAAAAATCTAACGGAGTAGCAAGAATTGCTTTCAACAGACCTGAAGTGCGTAATGCTTTCAGACCTAAAACAACTTCAGAGTTATATGATGCTTTTTATGACGCCTATGAAGATCCTTCAATAGGGGTTGTATTGCTTTCAGGAGAAGGGCCGAGTCCTAAAGACGGAGGATGGGCATTCTGTAGTGGAGGAGATCAGAAAGCCAGAGGACACCAGGGATACGTAGGAGAAGACGGAAGACACCGTTTGAATATCCTTGAAGTTCAGCGCCTGATCCGTTTCATGCCGAAAGTGGTGATCGCAGTGGTTCCGGGATGGGCAGTTGGTGGAGGACACTCACTTCACGTAGTATGCGACCTTACTTTAGCAAGTGAAGAACATGCCATCTTCAAACAGACAGATGCCGATGTTACTAGTTTTGACGGCGGTTACGGTTCTGCTTATCTTGCCAAGATGGTAGGACAGAAAAAAGCCCGTGAGATTTTCTTTTTAGGAAGAAATTATTCCGCTCAGGAAGCTTTCGAAATGGGAATGGTCAATAAAGTAGTTCCTCATGCAGAATTAGAAGATACTGCTTACGAATGGGCGCAGGAAATATTAGCCAAATCCCCAACTTCTATCAGAATGCTGAAATTTGCCATGAACCTTACAGACGATGGTATGGTGGGGCAGCAGGTTTTCGCAGGAGAAGCAACCCGTCTTGCTTATATGACAGAAGAAGCTCAGGAAGGAAGAAATGCTTTTCTTGAAAAAAGAAAGCCCAACTTCGGAGAAGATCAATGGATATCTTAAAAATATAATTGATAATTGATGAATGATGATTGATATTATCATTTATCAATTATCGCTTATCAATGATAAAAATATGACGGATTGGATAAAGGCCGCAAGGCTAAGAACTTTACCGCTTTCCTTAAGCGGGATTATTATGGGGTCTTTCATTGCAAAATGGAGACTTTACGGAGAAGGCGGAACCTGGGATTGGAAGATTTTTGCGCTTGCCCTTTTGGTGACGCTTTTATACCAGATTTTATCAAACTATGCCAATGATTACGGTGATGGAGTAAAAGGAACAGATGCCAAAAGAATCAATGAAGCAGAAGCAAGAGCAGTAGCATCAGGAAAAATTACGGCAAAACAGATGAAAAATGCTGTGATTATTTTCGCTGCTTTATCTCTCATTGCTACCATTGCTTTATTGTATGTAGCTTTCATTCCAAACTATATGAATGAATTCTATATCTTCATAGGACTGGGAGTGGCAAGTATTCTGGCAGCTATTGGATATACAGTAGGTAAAAAACCTTATGGTTACCTGGGACTGGGAGATGTCTTTGTGTTTATCTTTTTTGGATTGGTCTCTGTATGCGGAAGCTATTTCTTATTTACGAAAACTTTCAGCTGGGATATATTGTTGCCCGGAACAGCTGTTGGAATGATGAGTATGGCTGTTCTTAACCTGAACAATATGAGAGATATCGAAAGTGATAGATTATCTGGAAAAAACAGCTTTGCATTGAGGATCGGATTCAAAAATGCAATGATCTATGAAATGGTTCTGTTGCAGCTTCCATTATTGCTTATTCTTGTGTTTTTAGGAATGAATGGTTTTATGCAGCAGCAAAACTATTACGTTTTCATCGTCATGATTCTGTTATTTCCACTATCAAAGCTAAGAAGAAAGATTCTATCTGTAAAAGAACCGAAAGAACTGGATCAATATTTAAAGCAGGTAGGAATCATGACATTTGTAATGGCGATTCTAACGGCAGCCGGACTTAATTTATTTAACTAATCCAAAGAACATGGGATTAATTTCAACTTAATTGAATATAAATTCCCATCGAAATAATAAATCAAAGAAAACACAGATGGCACGAATGCTTTCACAAATATCACTACTCTCTTTGTGTCGTTTGTGAAATTATTTGAGTCATTTGTGTTTAATAATAATTGAAACTAAATTTAAAATGAAAATACAATTCTTAGGGCAAAATTGTTTCCTGTTCACCTACAAGGACAAAACAATTCTGAGCGACCCTTTTTACAACTACAAGAAAGCAGAATCAGGTTTTGATATTGCTGCTCAAAAAATCGACTACATCCTGCTGACCCATGCTCATGGTGATCATATTGCCGATGTAGCAGAGGTGTTGCAGCATTATCCGGAAGCTACCATCATTGGAGTTCCTGAAGTATGCGGTTACTTCCAGCAGGCAAAAAATACAGATGATGTGAACTTAGGAGGATCGGCAAAAATCGACGATCTTAAAATTTCCATGGTTCCGGCCCATCATACAAGTTCTTTCCCGGATGGAAGCTACGGAGGCGTTCCTGTAGGGTATATCTTCAGACTTCCTGAAGGTAAAAACATCTATTTGGCAGGTGATACTGGTGTAATGGCAGATATGGAACTGTTCCCGAGACTATACGGAAACATTAATCTGTCTATTCTTCCCATCGGAAGCCATTATACAATGTGCCCCAGAAAAGCTTCTTTTGCAGCGGCAGAACTATTAAAAACACCGAAAGTAATCGGATGTCATTTTGATACTTTCCCTGCTATTGAAATTAACCATGAAAGTGCATTAAAGCATTTTGCAGATAAAAATGTAGAATTGGTTTTACCAAAATTAGGTGAGACTTTCGAATTTTAATCAATAACTGAACCGGAGGTAATCTGAAAATTAGAAAAATGAAAATGATGCGTAAGGTATTAAAAACAAAAAAAGATAATTATCAAATTACCTCTCTTCTTATTTTAAACCAAAAAAAAAATGGCAAGCTACCTAAATCACACCGCTACGACCGATTACCTTTGCTGCGTTCCCACCCTGGAGGATTCTCAGGAGCTGGTTGTTTAGGACTTGCCGTTGCAAAGGTAGGAATATTTTATAAACTTCAAAACTTTATTAAAGAAAATTAGTCGAAAAAATGCAGTGGTAAAGCTAAACGCCTGACATTTAGAGGGAAAATTTTTCAACTTTTTTCTAAAAATTTACATATGACGAAAAGTCCATCAACACTAGGAATTATACTTTTTATCGCTACAATGATCGTTTTCTTTGTAGTATATACTTTTTTCTCGGGAATCAATTACTTTGATATCTCTTTGAAAGCCAATGCTTTCGTTTTGCCGCTTTTATATGCCGGAGTTGCTTTCTGGTCTGTAAAATCGTTTTGGAACAACCATAGAGTGGTAAAATTCAAAGAAGCTTTTAAAAGAGCTTTCGTTCCGATGTTCATCGGAGGAATTCTTTCCATCTTCAGTATTTATGCTTTTTTAACTTTTGTAGATCCTGCAGCTAAAAGCCTGTTGAATTATCAATATGTTCAGAGACAAAAATCAGAACTGGATACAGAATACACTTCTGCCAGAAAAATTCTGAAGCATCAGAAGGATATTGATGAACTTGATCAGAAATACAAAGAGAGATTGCAAAGCTTCACTCCTGAAGCGGTTAAAGGAAAAGATATGCTTACCGCAAGTCATTTTTCAGGATATTTTGCAGCAATTCTTATATTTTACGTAGTTTTGTCGGTGTTTTTCGGAGCGTTTTTCAGAACAAGAACGATACATCAGCCCGAAGAAACAAATCAAGCCTAATTTTTATTAAAATTAAATGAATTTATCTATAGTTATTCCGTTACTGAACGAAGAAGACTCTCTGGAAGAGCTTTTTTCAAGAATTGATAAAGTATGCACAACCAGTAACTTATCTTATGAGATTTGGTTTGTAGACGATGGAAGTACGGATTTGTCGTGGAGTATTATTGAGAATATGAAAGTTCAGTATCCTCAGATCCACGCTATTAAATTTTCCAGAAATTATGGAAAATCACAGGCTCTTCATGCTGCTTTTGAAAGAACAAACGGTGATGTAGTGATTACAATGGATGCCGATTTACAGGATTTTCCTGAAGAAATTCCGGAGCTGTATAATATGGTAATTCATGATAATTATGATATCGTTTCCGGTTGGAAAAAGAAGCGTTTTGATAATGTAATGACGAAAAATATTCCGTCAAAACTATTCAATGCGGCAGCAAGAAAAGTTTCGGGAGTTTATCTTCACGATTTCAACTGTGGTCTGAAAGCTTATAAAAAACAGGTGGTAAAGTCTGTTGATGTGTACGGAGATATGCACCGTTATATTCCGGTACTGGCTGCCAATGCAGGTTTCAGAAGAATTACTGAAAAAGAAGTTCAGCACCAGGCAAGACCTTACGGAACTTCAAAATTCGGAACCGAAAGATTTATCAGAGGATTTCTGGATTTGATAACGCTTTGGTTTGTAAGCCGTTTTGGAGGTAGACCAATGCATTTCTTCGGAGCTGTAGGCACTTTAATGTTTATTGTGGGTTTTCTTTCAGCACTTTGGTTAGGAATTTCTAAACTGATTGATGTAGCAAGAGGAATCTACGGACATTTAATCACCAATAATCCCTGGTTTTATATTGCCTTAACCATGATGATTATGGGAAGCCTTCTGTTTGTCGCAGGATTCTTGGGAGAAATGATTATCAGAACCAACCGTGAGCATAAGAATTATAATATTGATGAAGTGATATAAAACAGAAAGTTATTCATTCAAAACAAAATGAAAATCAATCTGTTAGTATAAATAACCATTCGATGTATGACCATTCCCATCCTTTGGAGGGGTAGCAAAAATTCAAAGAATTTTTGACGGGGTGGTTAGCTGGATAATAATAACTTCAATCCCAATACAAAAAGCACTCTGCAAAAAACAGAGTGCTTTTTGTATTTTTGAACTTATCAGATTAAAAAGTAAAAGAAAAAGAGAATCGGAAACAGACTTTTTCTCAAAAGCCAGAAAATTGAAAATTATCAGGTATTTTATTGTCAAAAGACAAAGATTTTTAGAAATTTTAATCCTATTTTTGTTCAAAGTAATATTGAAAGTCCTGTGAGAGCAATGAAAAAACATTTCAGAGATTTTCAGTAAAGATCGTTACGATTGTAATGTAATATTTAAAAGTAAATATGAAAAAAGTTTTATACACATTGATGCTTGTGGCAGTGGTTTCCTGCGGGAAAGTTTCCCCAAAAGGAAATATTGAAAAGAAAGATGTGGATGTTTCGGAGTTCGTCAACCTTGATCTGGAAGGAAAATTCCGTGTATTTTATGCCAAAGGTCCAAAGAATTTTGTAGAAATAGAAACCTATCCGAATGTGGCAGGGAATCTTGATGTAGATGTAAAAGACAAAACACTTTTCATTAAAGAAAAAAGAGCTACAAAAGGAGTGGATTTTTATAACGTGACAATTTATTCCAAATATAATCTGGAAAAAGTAGCGGTTTCCGACTCTGTTGAAGTGAATATTTCAAGTGAGATCAAAACAGACAATTTCAGGCTTACTATGAAAAACAATGCAAGTTTCATGGGATCTGTAAACACCAGAAGAGCAGAATTGGAAATGCACAACAGAAGTCGCGCCAACTTTCTGGGATTGTCTAAAGATGCTGTTATAAAGATTTCAGATACAGCAAGTTTAATTGCTCCTTACTGGAAAATTACCAATCTGAATATTGATTCTAAAAACGGAAATTATGCAGAAGTCAATGTAAAAGATTCGTTAAAAGGACATATTCAGAATACTGCAAAATTTATCTATTACAACGACCCGATCAGGGCTTTTAAGATTGATAAGACGACGAAGGTTGAGAATAAGAAATTAGAGTAATTTGGGCTGGAAGTGGGAAGCTGGAAGCTGGGAGTGATGTTGGTTTTTCATACTTCTTGTTTTCAAGATTGAAAATTTTCTTCCAAATTTGAAAAATAAAAAACAGAAAAAATAAAACAAAGCCGGAATTTTGAAGCCGGGTAGGATATAACTTCCAGCCTCCCGCTTCCAACTTCCCGCTTAAAAAAGAATATGAGTTTTAAATTTGAAAAGTTAGTAATTTGGCAAAAATCTATGGATTTTGGAGAGTCTATTTTTAAATTGTCTCAAAAGTTTCCAAAAGATGAAATGTTTAATTTAACTTCACAAATAAGACGAGCTTGCGATTCGATTGCACTGAATATTTCTGAGGGATGTATTTTGCAGTCAAAATTAGAATTTAAAAAATTTTTGGGATATTCAATCCGATCTTTGGCAGAAACAGTAACCTGTTTATATAAAGCTAAAAATAGAGAATATATCATAGAAGAAGAATTTAATAAACTATATTCTGAAAGCTATAATCTTATGAACCAGATTATAGCTTTTAGGAATCAGATAAAAGAATAGATTTGTCTGGAAGAAAGAAGCTGGAAGCTGAGAGTAATGTTGGTTTTTCATACTTCTTGTTTTCAAGATTGAAAATTTTCTTCCAAATTTGAAAAATAAAAAATAGAAAAAATAAAACAAAGCCGGAATTTTGAAGCCGGGTAGGATATAACTTCCAGCCTCCCGCTTCCAACTTCCAGCTTAAAAAACTTAGACATAAATATGAATACACTAGAAAAAGCAAAACTTTGGTTAAGTGATACCTTCGATAAAGAAACGAGAGATGCCGTACAGGCTTTGATCAACAGCAATTCCCCTGATCTGGAAGATTCTTTCTACAGAGAACTGGAATTCGGTACAGGAGGTATGCGTGGGATAATGGGAGTAGGAACCAACCGCTTGAATAAATATACATTGGGACAAGCTACTCAAGGATTGGCTAATTATATGCTTCAGCAGTTCAAAGGAGAAGAGATTAAAGTGGCTATCGCTTATGATGTTCGTAATAACTCAAAAGAATTCGGAAAACTGGTAGCAGATGTTTTGACAGCTAACGGAATTAAAGTACTGCTTTTCAAAGATCACAGACCGACTCCGGAATTGTCTTTCACTGTTCGTGATAAAAAATGTAACGGAGGAATCGTGTTAACAGCTTCTCACAACCCGCCGGAATACAACGGTTACAAAGTATACTGGAATGACGGGGCGCAGATTGTTCCGCCTAATGATGAAGCCATTATCAATGAAGTATATTCCGTAAAATTTGAAGAAATTAAATTCAACGGAAATGATGATCTTATCGAGTGGATCGGAGAGGAGCAGGATGACGTGTATATTGATGCATGTATTGAAAACTCTACCTATCAGAATGTTGGAAAAGAAAACTTAAATATTGTTTTCACATCCATCCACGGAACAACGTATACCACTGTTCCTAAAGCTCTTGAAAAAGCAGGGTTCAAAAAGGTAGATCTTGTAAGAGAACAGATGATCCCGAGCGGGAATTTCCCTACCGTAGATTCTCCAAACCCGGAAGAGCCTGCAGCATTGGAAATGGCCATGGATCTGGCAAGAATCACCAATGCAGATATCGTTATCGGAACAGATCCGGATGGGGACAGATTAGGAATTGCAGTAAGAAATCTTGATGGCGAAATGCAGCTGTTGAATGGAAATCAAACCAATACCATTCTGACCTATTATATTCTGAACGAATGGAGAAAACAGGGAAGGATTACCGGAAAAGAGTTCATCGGTTCTACGATTGTAACTTCGGATATCTTCTTTGACATAGCCCAGAAATTCGGAGTAGAATGTAAAGTCGGTCTTACCGGATTCAAATGGATTGGAAAAATGATCCGTGAAGCAGAAGGAACACAGAAATTTGTATGTGGTGGTGAGGAAAGTTTCGGATTCATGACCGGAGATTTTGTTCGTGATAAAGACTCTTGCGGAAGTATTCTTTTAGCCTGCGAAATTGCTGCATGGTGCAAAGCCAACGGAAAAACGATGTATCAGTACATGATTGAGATCTATGAGGATCTTGGAATGTATTACGAAGGATTAATCAATATTGTAAGAAAAGGAAAAGAAGGAGCTGAAGAAATTCAGAACATGATGAAAAATTTCCGTGAAAATCCTCCAAAGGAACTGGCTGGCTCATTAGTAGAAGAAGTGAAAGACTTTAAAGAACAGACAAGTCTTACCATTTCTACGAATGAGAAAAAAGTAATGAATGATATTCCGAAGTCTAACGTTTTGATCTATTACACACAGGATGGAACAAAAGTATGCGTAAGACCTTCAGGAACAGAGCCAAAAATCAAGTTTTATGTTTCAGTGAAGGATTCCATTACTTCAGAAGCTGATTTCAGAGACAAATTAAAATCATTGGAAGCTAAAATAGGAGCCGTTAAAACAGATTTGAAACTGGATTAATTTCCCCGAAAACAGCAAATGATCAAAAAAATAATAGCAGTTTGCGTACTTTCTGCAGCTGTAGTTTCCTGTAAAAAGGAAACTGCAGTTTCAGAGACAAAACTTGAAAATGATTCGATTGCTACTACAGAAACCAAAGAAGATCAGTACAAACCGATAGATACAGCATGTTCTCCAGCTCATAAAACGGAGGATTATATCACATCACTTCAATGGTACCGTACAAAAATCGAAAAAGGAATGGCTGGAAACAGTCCGGAGCAGAATGACAAGGTATACGAAGATTATTTAAAAATAAGAGGAAAGTATACAGAATGTCTGATGAACCTGCATACTGATATTTTAGATAAATATGTGAATTATTATAACTATGATAAGGATCAGTACAACCTTCCGGATAATGTTAAAAAAATAGCCTCAGAACTGAAAAAAGAAGGCCTTGAGTTCCGGGAAGTAGGAGAAGGAATGACTGAAATCTGGACCATCCCGGGATATTATTCTTCACTTTTTAAGAATAAAGTAACTCCGGATTATGAAGCCTATATTTTACAGACTGATAAAGAAAGTGAATCCAATTATGCCGCTGATGCTGGATTAATAATTACCTGGGAACAGCTGGGAAACAGGCTGATGTTCTGGGAAAACTTTATGAACAAATATCCTAAGAGCAATCTTATAAAAGTTGTCAAACAGGATTATAAAATATATTTGTCTGATTATCTTTTGGGAATGGATAACACACCAACCTTTGAAAGAGACATGGACAAAGGAACCGGAAAATTAAACGATGAAAACAGAGCGGAATTCAACAGGATAATCAAAAAATATCCGAATTCCAATACGGCAAAAAAAGCAAAAGAAGCAATAACCCTTTTTGATGCACAAATGCCGGTAGATGAAATATATGAGAGGATCAATGGAGAACGATAATATAAATTTAAAATAAGAAAAAGTGAAAGTTTCAAAATTAGCAGCGAACCTGATCGGTTCTGAAATTGTAAAAATTGGTAACGAAGTAAATGATCTAAAAGCAAAAGGAGCAGAAATTGCCAATCTTACTATTGGTGATCTGAATTCTAATATCTATCCTATTCCGGCATTGCTGAAGGAAGAGATTCAGAAAGCATATCAGAATAATCTGACGAATTATCCGCCTGCAAATGGACTTTTATCTTTAAGAAAAGAAGTTTCCAAAGACCTTAAAAAAAGATGGGATCTTGATTACTCTCCAGATGATATTCTGATTACCGCAGGATCAAGACCTTTGATCTATGCCGTTTACAAAACAATCGTAGACGCAGGAGATAAAGTAGTTTATCCTACACCATCATGGAACAACAATCACTATGCTTATCTTACTTCAGCCAACGCTGTAGAAGTGAAAACAAAACCTGAAACTAACTTTCTTCCAACGGCAGATGATTTAAGACCGCATTTGGATGGAGCAGTATTATTGGCACTTTGTTCACCATTGAATCCTACGGGAACCATGTTTACAAGAGAACAACTTTCAGAAATCTGTGAATTGGTGATCGCTGAAAACAAAAAAAGAGGTGCAGACGAAAAACCGTTATACTTGATGTATGACCAGATTTACTCTTGCCTTACTTTCGGTGCTGAGCACGTAGATCCTGTTTCTCTTTTCCCTGAAATGAAAGACTACACGATCTATATTGATGGTATTTCAAAATGCCTTGCAGCAACCGGAGTGCGTGTAGGATGGGGATTCGGACCTTCTCATATTCTTGATAAAATGAAAGCGCTTCTTACGCATGTTGGAGCATGGGCACCAAAACCAGAGCAGGAAGCAACCGCTAAATTCTATGAAAATTCAGAGAACGTAGATACTTTTGTTGATGATTTTAAAGCGAAACTTGAAGAAAGTTTAAAAGTTCTTCACAACGGAGTTCAGCATTTAAAAGGAAAAGGGCTTGCTGTAGACAGTATTGAACCAATGGGAGCGCTTTATCTTACTATTAAATTAGACTATATCGGAAAAACAAAACCAGATGGAGCAGTCATTGAAAACTCTTCAGATCTGGTATTCTACTTGATTAATGAAGCAGGAGTGGCTTTAGTACCATTCTCAGCCTTCGGAGAAGAAAAATCTGAACCTTGGTTCCGTGCTTCTGTAGGAGGATTGGCTGTAGATGAGATCAAAGTAATGCTTCCAAAACTGGAAAGTGCTTTGAACAAATTAAAGTAATCTTTACTTAGAATATAAATGTTTCGGCTCTGTCCGGCATGACATCGTTAAAATAAACCAATAGTATTGACTGTGTCACGCTGAGCGGAGTCGAAGCGTTTTTACATACCTTATACAGCCATGAAACTTCCGCGAAAATCTTTTCTTAAAACAAAATATGTGTTTTTTTCAACGTTGGCAATCATCATAGTAGTGATTCTCAGCGTTTGGTTTTCAGGAAAAGCAGATCATCGTTCACTATTTCAGAATTCAATCTTGTCAACTTCTGTTTTGGCTGGGGCATTTTTCCTGTTTATCAGTATAGGACTCTATTCTGGGTTAAAATTAAAAGATAATGTAGGAAATATTTTAAACCAGGAAAGAATACAAAGATATGCAGATAAAATGCCAAAATTTGATGGTTTTGAGTTTGATCCACCAGCAATTGGTGATGGAATAGGAGGTGTTATTTTATCAATTCTTTTATGGATTGTAATTTCAATTCTACTTATTTTTCTTTCCTATTTTTTCGGTCTTTTCTTTTGGTCTGCTGTATTATTATTAGGAGCTATTCTGTATTGGATTTTTTTCAGAGCTTTGAGATTGGTTTTCAAAAACTCCGGAAAATGTAAGGGGGATTTGCTAAAAAGTTTCGGATTCGGATTTTTTTATTCTTTTCTCTATATCTCCTGGATGTATGGAATTATTTTTCTGATCAAATATTTGAATTGAAGTTACATTTACTTCTCAAAAAATTAAATAAATATTAAAAGTTAAATAATTACTTTTTCTACACCCAGTTAGGAATTATCTTTGAGGTTTTTACACACCTGAATATAATAAGTCGAAAATTATACGATGAAAAAACTGAGATTTCTATTCTTGCCAGTTTCAATACTGGTATGCTCACAAGAGGTTGATACTCTGAAGGTACAAGAACCTGCTAAGGAAGTTAAGCTTCCAAAAGTACAAACTTATACTTTAAAAGACGGATCTGTCCGAACATATCCGAAACCTAAACTTCTGGACTTTGTAACCAAATTACCCAGAAACTTTATCAATACCAATAAAGATTTTGTAGCAAAAGATCACGCTTACTATCTGGGAGGAGCTGTTGCATCGACTTTGATTCTCATACCATTTGACCAGAAACTGATTGACAATTCAAGAGAACTGGCAGAAAGATGGGGAATGGATAAGGATAACAATTATCACAAACTGGGAGGTGTTTTTAAAATTCCTAAAGACATTGGATCTACCCTGTACCTGATAGGAAATGGTTCTACATTAGTATTGTTAGGAATTGGTTTCGGAACCTATGGACTGATAAAAGATGATTACAGAGCCCAGGCTACCGCCAGTGGTTTAATGGAAAGCTTAATTCTTTCAGGAGTTTTTACCCAAACCCTTAAAAGAATTACCGGAAGAGAAAGCCCTTTTATTGCTGAAGAATATGGCCATAAAGGAGGGGCGTGGAATCCGTTTCCAAGCTTTTCGGCATTCAGCAAAAATACTTCGAATTATGATGCAATGCCATCAGGGCATTTAACCACCTTTATGGCTGGGATTACAGTAATTGCAGATAATTATCCGGATGCAAAATGGATAAAACCGGTAGGATATACCTTAGCCGGAGCGTTATGCTTTCAAATGATGCAGAGTAAGGTTCACTGGGCTTCAGACTACCCTCTGGCTTTATTAATGGGATATTTTATAGGAAAAACCATCTCAAAAAGCAGATACACATCATCAGAAGGAACAATCGGAAAAACAAAGTATAATCTCAACTTTATAGCATCCCGCCAATGGGAATACAATATGGTAGGTGTAAAACTCTCTTTTTAAACTGCTGAAATCTCTGTTTTTTTGAGTAAATAAGATACTTTTCACTACATTTGATCTCAGGATAAAAGGATTTTCGGATTTTTATAATTACCGGAATGAAACCTGCTGATTTTAAAAGAATTACTTAATATCGTATTGAATGAAAATAATCGCTGTTATCCCTGCCCGTTACGAAGCAAGCCGTTTTCCGGGGAAATTAATGCAGATTTTAGGAGAAAAAACAGTTATTACCACTACCTATCAGAATGTAGTGGAAACCGGACTGTTTGATGAAGTGTTTGTCGCCACAGACTCAGAAATTATTTTTGATGAAATTGTAAAAAACAACGGAAAAGCCGTGATGACAGGGCAGCACGAGACGGGAAGCGACCGTATTGCTGAAGCAGTACAGACTATAGACTGTGACATCGTGATCAATGTTCAGGGAGATGAACCTTTCCTTAAGCTCGAACCTTTACAGCAGCTGATTGAAGTTTTCAGAAATGACAACCAACAGGAAATATCTTTAGCTTCTTTGAAAATACAACTGCATGAAAAAGAAGAAATTGAAAACCCGAATAATGTAAAAGTGATTACTGATAATAATGATTTCGCTTTATATTTTAGCCGCTCCGTAATTCCTTTCCACAGAGAGATTTCTTATGATGTAAGCTATTTCAAGCATATTGGAGTATATGCGTTCAGAAAAGAAGCTTTATTACAGTTTTCAAAGCTGGCTATGAAACCATTGGAAATTTCCGAAAAGATTGAATGCATCCGCTATCTTGAATATGGAATGAAAATCAAAATGATAGAAACCAATTTCGTAGGAGTTGGTATTGATACTCCGGAAGATCTTGAAAAAGCACGGAAACTGATCTGAAATTAGCAAATTGACCTTTATCATTTTGCCTTTTTGCAATTTTACATAAATCCCCCTATATTTGAATTTATAAATAAAATTAATGAAGAAGTTACTATTAGTATTTGGACTGATATTTTCGCATGTGATATTCGGACAGACCGCAAAGGAAATTATTGATAAGAACATTGAATTATCCGGAGGATTAACCAATTGGAAATTGTTAAACTCAGTATTGCTTCAGGGAAAAGTAATATTGGGAATCAAAGATGAATATCCGATCAGAATTTTCCAGCAACGTCCAAACCTTACTAAGACATTGATTACTACAGGCGGAAAAGAAACCGCAATTGAAGGTTTTGACGGTACGAAAGGGTATGCCATGAATTATGCAGCCAACAAGCTTCAGGAGTATCCTGAATATGTACCGGAAAGCTTTGATAATGACTTCATTGATTGGGAAAACAAAGGGTTTGATGCCAGATATCTCGGAAAAGAAAAAGTAGGAGAGATCTACTGCCATAAGGTAGAGCTTACCAAAAATGTGAATAAGAATATGTATTATTTTGATACAAAAACTTATATGCTGATCAAAGAAGTGAAAAAAGATGAAACGCTGATCTATTCTGATTTTAGAAAAGTTGGAAACATAATAATGCCTTTCAGAATTGAATCTTCAAGTGCTAAAAAAGACGGAGATTATGTGATGTTATTAAACAGAGTAGACATCAATAAAGTATTCCCCGCTAATATTTTTAAGTTTTAACTCAACTGCAGTTCTCTGCACAAAATTATAAGAAATGAAAAAGATTTTTTTAATGCTGCTTTCTTTCATGGCATTCCTGCAAAGCTGCAACAACCAAAAAAGTGAAATTTCTAAAGCTAAAACCACAGAACTTATGGGAAAAACAATATATGACTTCAAAGTAGAAGGTCTTGATGGCAAAGAAATCAATTTTGAAGATTTCAAAGGGAAGAAAATCCTGATTGTCAATACGGCTTCAGAATGTGGATTTACCCCACAGTATGCAGATCTTGAAAAGGTATATGAACAATATAAAGATAAATTGGTAGTGATAGGATTTCCTGCTAATAATTTCGGTGGACAGGAACCTGGAACCAACACCGAAATTGGGGCTTTCTGTCAGAAAAATTATGGAGTAACATTCCCAATGGCCGCTAAAGTTTCTGTAAAAGGAGATGATACCGCACCCATCTTTAAATATCTTACTGAAAAGGAGTTGAACGGAGTAAAAAATACAAGCATCCTTTGGAACTTCACCAAATTCCTGGTGGACGAAAACGGAAAACTGATTGATTCTTTTGTAAGTACTACAAAGCCTACTGACGAGGCTATTACAAAGTATCTGAAATAAGATAAAGTTATAAAAACAACACTTCGACTCTGCTCAGTGTGACAGCTTAGAAAATACAGAAAGTATTAGAAATGTCACGCTGAGCGGAGTCGAAGCGTTTTTATCATTCAAGTTGTCAAATTCTAGTCATTAATTTTCTCTGCAAAACAGAAAATATTCCCCAGTTTGATACTGGAATAGCCATTGCTTTTTATTTTCGAAGAATTGATCATGGCCTTTGCCAGAATATCCGTCGGCAGTGGTTTTTGACTTTCTAATAACCCCAGTTTATTAGCAAATTTGATAATACGGCTTCCCAAAACTTCCCCGGTTCTTTCAGAGTCTTTTCGTTCAAGCATTCCAGGTTTAAAAATAGTGATCTTATTAAAATGTAACTGTTTTACAGCTTCTTCCAGTTCACCTTTCATTTTGGAATAAAAAATCTTAGACTGTGGATTCGCACCATAAGCCGATACCAGAATATAATCTTCCACTTCATTATCTTTCGCTGCTTTCGCAAATTGATATTGGTAGTCAAAATCTACTTTCTTCTGGGCCTCTTTGCTTCCGGCATCCTTTAAAGTGGTTCCCAGGCACGAAAATGCCACGTCTCCCTTCACCATCTCTTTCCACTCCTCTGGTTTTTCAAAATTTACCACATGAACTTTTAGCTTATCATTTTGAATATCAACAGGCTTTCTGACAAAAATATCCACTTCATCAAATTCTTTATCATTCAATAACTGATTGACAAGATCTTTTCCTGTGGCACCTGTAGCACCTATTACCAGAGCTTTCATAATAATTGTGGTTTTGTGAGATTATTTCTTTCTTAAATTTACTAAATTTGAATCAAAGATTAAAGAATTATCTCAGATATGATTTAATCATTACCCATTACTGATCACTCATTATTTATATTTGATATGGATGCCAACGAAATTTTAGATTACTGTCTTGCCAAAAAAGGAGTTACGGAAAGTTTTCCGTTTGATAATGAAACTCTTGTGATGAAAGTAGACACCAAAATGTTTTTACTGATGGGACTTGAGAGACAACCGTTGGCTATTAATGTAAAAACAGATCCTGAATGGAGCGCAGAGCTTAGAGAGCAATATCCTCAGATTACAGGTGCCTATCACATGAATAAAACCCACTGGAATTCTGTAACTGTAGATGGATTGAAAAGAGATCTGATCTTTAAACTCATTGATCAATCCTATGATCTGGTTTTTAAATCCCTGACTAAAAAAGCTCAGAATGAAGTAAATTCTTTATAGTAAATAAAATAAATTGAGGTACGGAATTTGTTATCTATTACCGGTGAAATAATATACTTAACATTAATAAAATAAATAACAAATGAGAAACCACCTTTTATTATTCTTAGCAGCGGGCACAATAGTGCTGTCAGGCTGCACTAAACCACAAAACAAAAGTACTGCTGAAAAAGCCGTTCCGGCTGCTTCAACATCTGAAGTTTCTTCTTCCGAAACTCTTACATTAGAATTTACAGGGACAGATAATTTTAATATCAAAAATCCAAAGTTAAAGGTAAGTTTATATGCCCATGATCCCCTTTTAGCTGATGCTCCAGCTACATTAATTACAGAAAAAGAGTATGAGCAAACATCCGTTCCTTTTACTATTGATCTTCCCGTACCTAAAGATGCTGCCAGCCGTATTAATCCCAAAGCAGCCGGAGATATGAAATATTACGTCTCAATAGAATGGGACTCTGACGGCAATGGTAAAGCAGGTGAAAAAAGAGATATCTACATAGACCACGATAAAGAATTTCCCAATGTTAAATTAAACGGTGAACCACAAAAAGTCTATCTAAAAATATTAAAATAATCAAAAAGGCTATTCAGAAATGAATAGCCTGTATTTTAAAAATTGAAATTTTCTGTTATTTTTTTATCCTCATCCAGTCTTTCAATTAACTTGTCAAGACCTTCAAATTTGATTTCATCATGAAGAAAATCCCTGAAACTTACCGTAATCTTTTCATGATAAATATCATCATCAAAATCAAGGATATAAACCTCCACAGTTAGTTTTTCTCCATTTACCGTGGGATTGGTTCCAATGCTCAGCATACCTTTATATTGATTGTCCTTTACAAATACTTCAACAATATAAGCTCCTTTTTTAGGCAATAGCTTAATCGATTCACTATCAATATTGGCTGTTGGATATCCAATGGTTCTCCCAATCTTTTTCCCATGAACTACAGTTCCGGAAACAGAGTAGGAGTATCCCAACATTTCGTTGGCCTCTTTAATATTTCCTGCTAAAAGTGCATTACGTACTTTCGTGGAACTGATATTATTTTCATGAATATTGATCGCTTCCATTTGCTCTACTTCAAAATCGAGTTCTTTTGATAATTTCTGAAGAAGCTCAAAATTTCCGCTTTTATTTTTTCCGAAAGAATGGTCGTATCCAATAATAAGGTACTTTACATTCAGTTTATCAACTAAAATCTGACGTACAAATTCTTCTCCGGTCAGATTTCTGAATTCTTCATCAAATTCTTTCAGGAAAAGATTATCAATGCCATATCTCTCAACCAGCTGTTTCTTTTCCTCTAATGTATTCAGAAGTTTTAAATCTTCGTTAGGATTAAAAACAAATCTTGGATGCGGCCAGAAAGTAAGGATTGCAGTTTCCAGATTGTTTTCTGTCCCTATTTTAGCAAGTTCATCGATAATACTCTTGTGCCCGAGATGTACCCCATCAAACATTCCTAAAGACAATGCTAAAGGCTTCTGTGAGGAATAATCTGTAAAATTCTTGAAAACTTTCAAAACGGAAAAATTTTGATTGCAAATATAAAACCTTTATTTTTAATGTAACGGCGGGAAAGTGAAAATTTGAAAATGAAAAATTCTGAAAATAATTTACATTATATTATATGATAATAGCGACAAATTAATGAATTGCAGATTTGCTGTTAAATATAATGATAAATATTGAATTTTATCCATTAAACAATAAACTCATTCGTCTCTTGAAAAGCATGATAAAAATCTTTTTTTTACCAATTGCGGGTTTATGAAGAATCACTATATTTGCACCAAGAAAAAATTTAGCAATGGCAAACCAAATTAAAGGTAAAATTTCTCAAATTATTGGTCCGGTAATCGACGTTGTCTTCACAGATGTGGAAGCTGTTCCAGCAATCTATGACGCGTTAGAGATTACAAAAGAAAACGGTGAAAAAGTAGTTTTAGAGGTAGAACAACATATTGGCGAAGATACAGTAAGATGTATCGCAATGGACGCTACTGACGGTCTTAAAAGAGGGCAGGACGTAATTGGATACGGAAATCCTATTATGATGCCTATCGGAGAGGCTGTAAACGGAAGACTATTCAACGTTGTTGGTGATGCTATCGATGGACTTCAAGATATTTCTAAGGATGGTGGTCTTCCAATTCACAGACCAGCTCCAAAATTTGATCAATTATCAACTTCAGCAGAAGTTTTATTTACAGGTATTAAAGTAATCGACCTGGTTGAGCCTTACGCAAAAGGAGGTAAAATTGGATTGTTCGGTGGTGCCGGTGTAGGTAAAACAGTATTGATTCAGGAGTTGATTAACAATATTGCAAAAGGACACGGAGGTCTTTCTGTATTCGCCGGAGTAGGTGAAAGAACGAGAGAAGGAAATGACCTTTTGAGAGAGATGTTGGAATCAGGTATTATCAAGTATGGTGATGATTTCATGCACTCTATGGAAAACGGAGGTTGGGATCTTTCTAAAGTAGACTTAGAAGCTATGAAAGATTCAAAAGCTGCATTCGTTTTCGGACAGATGAACGAGCCGCCAGGTGCAAGAGCCAGAGTAGCACTTTCTGGTCTTACATTGGCTGAGTACTACAGAGACGGTGGAGAAAGCGGACAAGGTAGAGACGTACTTTTCTTCGTAGACAACATCTTCCGTTTTACACAGGCTGGTTCTGAGGTATCTGCACTTCTTGGTCGTATGCCATCAGCGGTAGGTTACCAACCAACCCTTGCTTCTGAAATGGGTGCGATGCAGGAAAGAATTACTTCCACTAAAAACGGTTCAATTACTTCAGTACAGGCGGTATACGTACCTGCGGATGACTTAACTGACCCGGCTCCTGCAACTACGTTTGCTCACTTGGATGCAACTACGGTACTTGACAGAAAGATTGCGTCATTAGGTATCTATCCAGCGGTAGATCCACTTTCTTCTACTTCCAGAATCCTAAACCCTGAAATTCTAGGTAATGATCACTACAACTGTGCTCAAAGAGTAAAAGAAATCCTTCAAAGATATAAAGCACTTCAGGATATCATTGCGATCCTTGGTATGGAAGAACTTTCTGAAGAAGATAAAGCTGTTGTATACCGTGCTAGAAAAGTTCAGAGATTCTTATCTCAGCCTTTCCACGTAGCGGAGCAGTTTACAGGTATTCCAGGATCATTGGTAGACATCAAAGATACTATCAAAGGATTTAATATGATTATGGACGGTGAATTAGATCACTTACCAGAAGCAGCTTTCAACCTGAAAGGAACCATCGAAGAAGCTATCGAAGCTGGACAAAAAATGTTAGCTGAAAACGCATAAATTATTAACAATTTGAGATTTGAAATTTGAGATTCGGTAAGTAATTTCAAATTTCAAACATCAAATTTCAAATTTGTTTCTATGAATATAAAAATTTTAACACCAGAATACGTAGTTTTTGAAGGAGAAGTAGACTCAGTATTACTGCCTGGAAAAAATGGTGAATTCCACATCATGAAAAACCACGCAGGAATTGTTTCTTCTTTAATCGGAGGTGATGTAAAGCTTTTTGCTAATTCTATTGATGAGGCTTATGCTAAAAACTTCACTAAAGAAACCGGAAAAGACTCTGTTTTTGCTTATGCTATCAAAAGCGGTGTTGTAGAATTTAATCATAATAAAGGAATTATCCTTTGTGAATAATTAAATGAAAAGCTAAATATATTTTCAAGAAAGTGTAACTTTGTGTTACACTTTTTTTATTTGTAAAAGTCTGATTGTATGAAGAGAGGCATAATCATATTATTTACAGTTCTGGGTGTTTTCCTGCATGCTCAGAATATCAAAACCAAAAGAGGAATTATTAATCTTGACGGTGTTCCGGTAGCTAAAATATCCAGTAAATCCAGCGAATATACGTTTATGGATCTGAAGGAGACCCCGATGTATACTATAAAATTCATTGACAAAAGCATCGTTGATTCTGTTCGCGACAGCTATATCAGTGTCAACAGAGTATATAACAGGGATAAAACCATCGAAATTGATTATTCATCACCTTCTGCATTTTCCGGAGAAGAAAAATCTGCAGTCTTTACATCAGTTAAGGACCTTAAAATAATTGATAACAAAGGGATCAATGTCAAAAATCTTGATGAACTTTTCTCCAATGTACCCAAGAGAAAACTGGATACTAAAACAAAAGATGCTTATGCCATCCGAAAGAAAATAGACAAGATGAATATTGAGGTCAATAAAGTAGGAGAGATCCTTAGTAATGGTGTTCCTGTAGGGTATTTTACCAATTTGCCGGTAAGTTTCGGTTCAGAAGATACCATCATGGATAAGACCTCTATAGATATTGAGATCTATGACGCCAAAAGTAAACTTATAGGAAGATATATCACCACAACAAAACAGCTGAAAACAGCAGGAGGAAAATCTTTTACCCTATACAAGGAAATGTCCGGCAGAGCTTCTATCTTAAAATTTCCAACCTATAAAGCACTGGCTGAGCGCATGGCAATTATGGATCCCAATTTTATTAAAATACAGGAGAAAGTGTCGGTGGGTACTGTAACAAAAGAGACTTCTAATTAATTATTTATTAGAAAAAATAGACTTTTTATATCAATAGAGACGGGCTTTAGCCCGTTTTTTTATAGATAAAATTCATCTGGCTTTAGGAGCCAAAACTTATAAGAATTTTGATGCATATCTTTTGTGAGATCGTATGATCCTTTCAAAAATCCCTGATAAAAAAACGAAAATTTTTATAAGCTTAAAATCACTCCATTTTCCTTCAATTGCTGCATCGGTTTTGAGAACCAAAACAGCTCAAAATCATCAAAATTTTCCTCAAATTGATTTTTAAGTTGTTGAATTGTAGGTTTTTTAGAATTTTCAATAGCATTCTCTTCCAATATATTCATCAGCCATTCTGCCTTTTCCTGTTCCAGTTCAACCTTTACAATATTGGTTTTTAGGTGGAATGTAAGCAACGTATACGTACCAGAATATTTCTTTTTATTTTTTACGCGATTCTCAGCGATTACGTTTTTGGTTAAAAAGATGACTTTGGAATTGGTCTTCAATTGAAACTGCCCATCTTCCAAAAGACAATCGTGAATATAATCCGGATGAATGGTTGTTCTTGGAATTTTAAAATCAAACCATTCCTGAAGCGGCAGTTCGAAGTTGATTCCATGCATATAATTGAATAAAGATTTTTTTAACCCGAAGCTGAACTTGTTATGATCAATTCCTGTTTTATCCTTAAAGTCAATATCATTATTGGCAAACAGAATTTCCTGCTTTACCGGAACTACTCCAAAATCTTCCGGACTCATTCCAACGGGTGAGTGAGCAGTCATCGCAAACTGATGCCAGAATCCACTTTGAAGAATTCCCATCTCAAACATTTGCCTCACCATTTCTAAGGAATCGACAGTTTCCTGAACTGTTTGGGTAGGGTAACCATACATCAGATAAGCATGAACCATAATTCCTGCTTCTGTAAAATTTCTGGTTACATTGGCAACCTGTTCTACAGAAACTCCTTTATCAATTAATTTCAGCAGTCTGTCACTCGCTACTTCAAGTCCTCCGGAAACAGCCACGCATCCCGAAAGCTTCAGGAGGTAACATAAATCACGGGTGAAGCTTTTTTCAAAACGGATATTGGTCCACCACGTTACCACAAGATTTCTTCTGAGAATTTCCAGAGCAACCTCTCTCATAAGGGCAGGCGGTGCAGCTTCATCTACAAAATGGAATCCTGTCTCACCGGTTGTCCGGATTAATTCTTCAATCCGGTCTA
Organism: Chryseobacterium sp. CBTAP 102; assembly: GCF_003201365.1. Classification (NCBI taxonomy): domain Bacteria; kingdom Pseudomonadati; phylum Bacteroidota; class Flavobacteriia; order Flavobacteriales; family Weeksellaceae; genus Chryseobacterium; species Chryseobacterium sp. CBTAP 102. The sequence continues at coordinate 471,176 of NZ_QICX01000001.1, read as the reverse complement.
CCAGAATTTTAGCAGAAATAGGTTCGTAGATTTTAATATAATCTAAAGAAATATCACAGAATGTACATTTTCCCCAGTAGCATCCGTGTGCCATGGTCAGCTTATTCCACCTTCCGTCGCTCCATAAACTGTGCATCGGATTGGCAATTTCGATAACGGAAATATATTGATCCAGTTTTAAATCTGTATAATCGGGAGTTCCTGTTTCAGACTGTTTGAAGTCATGCCTTTTAGAATTGTTCTTATAGACGACTTCTTTATTTTCGAGAAGAAAAGTTCTTTTAAACTCAGCTTCCTCAGTGGCAATTTCTAAATTTTGGTGAAGAAGTTCCAACGGAAGCTCACCGTCATCTAAAGTAATAAAATCAAAAAATTCGAATACTCTCTGATCTTTGACTTCTCTTAATTCGGTATTGGGAAATCCTCCTCCCATAGCGGTTTTAATGTGAGGATAATGCTTTTTGATCCATTGGGCACATTTGAAACCGGAATAGAGGTTGCCGGGAAACGGTATTGAAAAGCAAACCATTTTTGGCTGAACAGTTTCTATTTTTTCACGAAGAATTTTTAATGTAAATTCATCAATAAATGTAGGCTCACCCGATAGTTTTGAGTATAATTCGTTAAAAGAATTGGCACTTTTTCCGAGACGTTCCGCGTATCTGCTGAAACCAAAATCAGCATCGATATTTTCTACAATATAATCGGAAATATCTTCTAAATAAAGCGTTGCCAGATGTTTGGCTTTATCCTGAAGACCCATGTTTCCAAAAGCAAATTCCATATCATCCAGCTGGTTGAAACGGGAAGCTTCGGGAAGGAAGTTCATGCTGCAGATCTGTCTGGCCAGTGTAGGTGTTTTTCCCTGTAAAAAAGGAATTACCTGATCTATCGTTTTTAAATACTCTTCTTTTAAAGCATAAATTCTCTGGGAGTTTTCAGAGGTGTTCTGAAGATCAATTTCTGTATTGAAAACCTTGCGGATTCCATCCTTTGAAAATAATTCCAAAATAACATCGATCCCCAAATCTGCCTGATAACTGGAAATATCTTTGGTATTTAAAAATCCTTTAATATAAGCCGTTGCAGGATAAGGAGTGTTAAGTTGGGTAAAAGGCGGAGTAATAAGAAGCAGGTCTTTCAACAGAAATTTTTTGCAAAGTTATTCTAAAGTTTTTTCAGAAAAAAATTTTTTCTCCTGATTATAAACATTGAGAAAAAGTCTTAGCAATATTGCGTCTTATTAAAATCTGATTCTGTCACAATTCTTTTATTTCCACTCTATAAAAATAAAAAAGTAGTTTAAAATAAATTCGCAGGTCTGTTAAACAAAGCATCGGTTGTATTATTCTCAATAAAACTTAGGAAAGCATTTTCATCAAAATATCCATCTTCATCAAGAATTACCGGATTTAATAGTCCGATTTCACTGGGCTTTTCCAGGCTGATATTTTCAATAAATTTTCCGGTCTTGCCTGTGATCTCATTGTGAAAACTGATTAAGTATCTGGAATAAATATTTCCTTCTGCAACAGTGTAATGTCCGTTTTCTGCAATAAGGGAAGTCATAATACTTCCTCCGATGTAGGTTTCATTATCATTTCCTGAAGCACCAAACAATACTTTTGAGGTAACATTTCCAGAGCAATACAGTGACCCATTGATGATGATATTTTCTGCCTTTATATTACCTGTAACTATAAGAACAATATAATCTTCAACAAACAGTTTTTTGGATACATAAAGATCACCTTCTACAAGAATAATTTTATAGCCTTCACCTTCTTCGGTAATCAGTTCAAGAGAATTACCATTTTCATTTTGTATAAGGACAATCTCAGGAGCATCATCTTCATGATTAATATGCAGAGAGGCTTCTTTTATCTTTTCCGCTGTTTCATCATCCAGCATTTCGAGAAATTCAGCAAGACTTTCCTCATCTAAATAGCTTTCTTTGAAAAAATTGTTTTCCAGAGCTTCATGAGCAATGCTGTATAGATTTTCTGATTTTTCTTTGAGCTGTTTGTATAGTTGATCTTTGGTAAGTTTTTGCAATTCTTTCATCGGCTTTTAAAAGTATATACATGGGGCTTTTCAGTGGGGAAACACCTATTAATAGACAGATGCAATATAGTCAGATAAATTTTGTTATGCCAGAAAGTAGAGGATTTATTTTTTTAAATATTTTTCTTATGGATGACTTTTTGAGCTGAAATATCAGATTATTTCACAATTAGTTTTGGAGGTTCTGTATGCGTTTGCTTTGAAATATAGTAAGTTTTGAGAAAGCTCAGTCAATAGAAAAGCCAGACTCGTCAAGAAGTCCGGCTTTATATTATATTTTTATATCAGTCTAATAATTTATCCTAAATGTGACCTGTTTTCTTTTGGTCTCCAATCACATTCAGGGTAACTCCCAAAAGAATTAAAGTAATCCCGATAAGTAAATTGGGAGTAAATTTTTCATGAAACATCAGGACACTGATCAGTACAGCAACTACAGGTTCCAAAGCTCCTAAAATTGCAACAGGAGTAGAACCGATATATTTAATACCATATACCAGACAAAGACTGGAGATCACCGTAGTAAGAAATGCAAAAACAAGAAAATTAAGGAAAATCTCTGTTGAAGGTATAGCAAACGACGCATGAGCTGTTACAGCTTTGGACATAAAGAACATTGAGGTGAAAAGCATTGAGTAAAACGTAAGCTTGAATCCGGATACCTTGATATTCGATTTGTTGACGATAACCATATATAAGGCATAGAACAGTGAGCTGAGCATGACGATTCCCAATCCTGCAAAATTGATTTCCAGTCCGTTTCCTTTTAAACATAAAACAATAACTCCCGCGAATGCCAGAAGTAAAGAAACTCCGGATAATCTGGTAAGCTTCTCTTTGTAAAAGAAAAACATGATCAGTGCTACAATGACCGGGTAAACAAATAAAACGGTGGAGGCAATTCCTGGTGTTAGGAAATCATATCCTAAAAACAAAAATTCAGAAGAAAGGGCATAACATACTCCAAGGATGGCAAGAATTAAGGCTTCTTTCTTATTGATTTTAAAACTTTCTCTGGAATACAGCAGATATCCTCCCACCATTAAAGCTGAAAAGAAAAATCTGTAAAACAGTGTGATATCCATTGAAAAGTGTGCCCGCTTCACAGGCAGAATAAAAATCGGAATCAGACCATATGAAACAGCCGATAAAATTCCCAGTGTGTAACCTCTAAGTTTCATTTGCTTTTATAGGTATTAAACAAAAAAGCCACTGAATCAATCAGTGGCTTTCTTTATTTTTTAAGATTAAATCGGTTTAAAACTCAATCCTTGTTCCTGCAGTAATTTTTGTTCCTGCTCTTTGTAGTAGCCACCTACTAATTTATCATGAATTGCTTCAAACGCTGCCAGAGTTTCATTGATCTCTGCATCTGTATGAGAAGCGGTAGGAATCAGTCTTAAGAGAATCATTCCCTTCGGAATGACCGGATAAACCACCACAGAGGTGAAAATACCGTAATTTTCCCTTAAATCTTTAACCAATAGAGTAGCTTCTACCGGGGTTCCCTGCATCATTACCGGAGTTACACAAGTATTTGTGTCACCAATATTGAATCCTCTTTCTTTAAGTCCGCTCTGTAGTTTTTCAACATTCTCCCAAAGTTTAGCTTTGATCTCAGGTCTTGATCTCAAAAGCTCCAATCTTTTTAATCCTCCGATTACCATTGGCATCGTAAGAGATTTTGCAAAGATTTGTGATCTCAGGTTGAATTTCAGATATCTGATAATTTCTTTATCACCCGCAAGGAATGCTCCGAAACCAGCCATCGATTTAGCAAAAGTAGAAAAGTAAACATCAATCTGGTCGTTACAATCCTGTTCTTCACCTACACCAGCACCTGTTTTACCAAGAGTTCCGAAACCATGAGCATCATCTACCAATAGTCTGAACTGGTATTTTGACTTAAGATCACAGATTTCTCTGATTTTTCCCTGTTGTCCTCTCATCCCGAAAACCCCTTCTGTAATTACAAGAATACCTCCTCCTGTTTCTTCAGCCACCTTGGTTGCTCTCTGAAGATTTTTCTCAAGGCTTTCCATATCGTTATGCTTGTAGGTAAATCTCTTACCGGAATGAAGTCTTACTCCATCCACGATGCAGGCATGAGAATCCATATCATAAACAATCACATCATTTCTGCTTACCAAAGCATCAATGGTAGAAACCATTCCCTGATAACCAAAATTCAACAGGTATGCTGACTCTTTTTTTACGAAGTCTGCCAATTCTCTTTCCAACTGAAGGTGCTGGTCTGTTTCTCCAGACATTGCTCTCGCTCCCATTGGATAGAACATTCCATATTCTGCAGCCGCTTTTGCATCCGCTTCTATTACTTCAGGATGATTACACAATCCTAAATAGTCATTGGCACTCCAGAAAATTACTTCTCTCCCCTGAAACTGCATTCTAGGGCCAATAGGACCCTCTAATCTTGGGAAAATAAAATAGCCTTCACCATAATCTGCAAATTGTCCAAGTGGTCCTGGATTTTCTTTTATTCTTTCAAAAATATCCAACATTGTATCGTAATTTTTAAGTAATAAAGCCTTTTTTGTCTGAATACGCAAAAGGCTTTATTTATTTGTATCGTGATTTTATTCTTTTTTACTTGATAAACTCAGTTTTGAAAACTTCGTCATAGTTGTGAACACAGTTGTTGACAAATCCCTGTTCCGCCATCCATTTGTCACTGTATACTTTAGTGATGTATCTGGAACCGTGGTCAGGATATATTAAAACAACTACGTCATTTTCTGTAAGTTCATGAGACTGGGCATACTGTATTAGTCCCTGCGTTACAGCTCCTGTAGTATAACCTCCCATGATAGCTTCTTTTAAAGCAATCTCACGGGTTCTGTATGCAGACATTTCATCATTAACCCTTACAAACTCATCTACCTTGTCGAAAAGCAGGGCAGAAGGGATCAGATTTTTACCCATTCCCTCAATCTGATAAGGGTGTACATCTTCTTTGTGTATTTCTCCTGTTTCGTGATAGCTTTTAAGAATAGAACCGTCTGCGTCTACACCAATAATTTTGATATCCGGATTTTTTTCCTTCAAAAATTTGGCAGAACCAGACAATGTACCCCCAGTTCCGGTGCACGCAAAAAGGTGAGTAATCTTACCCTGTGTCTGTTCCCAGATCTCGGGACCTGTTGTCTGATAGTGTGCATCAATATTCAGTTCATTAAAATATTGATTGATGTAAATAGAATTAGGAGTTTCCTGAGCGATTCTTTTAGCTACTTCATAATATGATCTTGGATCATCTGCCGGTACATTGGCCGGGCATATGTACACCGTGGCTCCCAATGCTTTCAGATAAGCAATCTTTTCAGGTTTTGTTTTATCACTTACTGCAAGAATACATTTATATCCCTTAATGATACATACCATCGCAATAGAAAATCCGGTATTACCGGAAGTAGTTTCTACAACTACAGAATCTTCCTTTAAAAGGCCTTTTTTTTCTGCGTTCTCTATAATATGAAGTGCGATTCGGTCTTTGGTGGAATGTCCAGGATTATATGATTCTAACTTGGCATAAATGGTTGCTGGAATATCTTTTGTAACAGTATTTAGCTTCACCATCGGAGTGTGTCCTATCAGGCCAAGAATATTATCGTAAACATTACTCATTATTTGTTATTTTCAATAAAAATCTGACTGCAAAAATACAAAAAAATAAATAATTACTAAACTTTTGTTTGATTTCTAGGGCATAGTTTTGTAAAAGTTATTTTCGTATTTACAGTTTTGACACGTCTATAATCGCAAATATTACGCCAAAATTTTTAAATTTTGTTAAAACCCGCATAAAATAAGATAAAAGCCTTATTTTCGCATAATTGATTTAATACTATGAAAAATTGGACTTTTAGGCAATGGAACACCGTTTCAGGATGGGTGATTTTCGTTATTGCTTTCTTCACGTACTTGTCCACCATAGAACCCAATTTCAGTTTCTGGGATTGTGGCGAGTACATTTCTTCTGCAGTAAAACTTGAAGTAACGCACGCTCCCGGAGCGGCTTTATTCCAGATAGTGGGTGCCGTGGCAGCCATTTTTGCATTAGGGAAAGGCGAAAACTATTCTATCGTGATCAACGCGATGTCTGCATTGTTCAGTGCGCTGACTATTTTATTTTTGTTTTGGACGATCACTCATTTTGTGAGAAGACTTTTAAACAAAGATTTTGAAGAAATTACAAAACATCAGGAAATTTCTATTTTATTTGCCGGAGCGGTAGGAGCGCTTTGCTTTACGTTCTCAGATACATTCTGGTTCTCGGCAGTAGAAGGTGAAGTTTACTCTATGGCTTCTATGTTTATCGCGCTTTTGGTCTGGTTAATCACCAAATGGGAGAATGAGTATAAAGCGGGAGACAGTGAAAGATGGATTATTCTTATTTTCTTTGTTTTAGGACTTTCTGTGGGTGTGCACATGATGTGTATGCTGGCAATTCCTGCAGTATGTCTGGTATATTATGCAAGAAATTACAAGTTTACCTGGAAAAACTTTATCTGGGCAAACCTTATCACATTGGGGATTTTGATTATCGTTTTCAAAATTATTTTCCCTTTAATTATGACGATGTTCGGAAGACTTGAGATTTTCTTTGTGAATGGTCTTGGACTTCCTTTCCACTCAGGAACAATTGCTGCATTTATTTTAATGGTAGCGATTTGCTATTTCTTAATCAAATATGCAAGAAAAGCAAAAAGAAACATCTATCAGACGGCTGCATTATCTGTAGTCTTCATGATGATCGGGTTCTCCTGCTGGATGGTGATTCCTATCAGAGCGAATGCCAACCCTCCAATGAACCTTAACGATCCGGATACGGCAATTGGTATGCTGGATTATTATAACAGAGAGCAGTATGGTGACTGGCCAACAATCTACGGGCAAAATTACACAGCATTCCTTGATGCTAACGGAATTGAGAAAAACGAAGACGGAAGCTTCAAAACACAAAAAACCGGGGAAATCTACGAAAAAGATGAAAAAACCGGAACGTACAGAAAAACCGGAGACCGTTTCAATTATGTATTCAACAAGTCTCAGGTGAGCTTAATGCCAAGAATGTTTAATGAGGATAAGGATGTAATGGCGAACTATATTTCTATGTATGGTGCTCCTGATTTTACCTTCAACTATGGTAATGAAGATGTGGCAGATAATCCTCAGGCTAAGCAGATTTTTGATGAGCTGAGAGCTAAATACGAAGACAAATCTATTACAGCTTCAGATTATCTGAAAGTAAAGCCTTATAACCTGATCAATGTTCAGAAGCCTTCATTACTTCAGAATATGGATTACTTTATTACTTTCCAGAACGGATATTACTTTGTAAGATATCTGATGTGGAACTTCGTGGGAAGACAGAATGACCTTGAAGGAAACATGGAAAGCACAAAAGGAAACTGGATTTCCGGAATTCCTTTTATTGACAATGCTGTGGTAGGAAATCAGGATAAAATGCCTGCTAAATTCAAGAATGAAAGTACGGTAAAATTCTTCTTCCTTCCATTAATTTTAGGTTTGATCGGATTCTTTTTCCAATTGAACAGAGACTTCGGAAGATTCTATGCACTGTTATCTTTATTTATTTTAACAAGTGTAGGAATTGTTTTCTACACAGGGGTAAAACCTTTTGAACCGAGAGAAAGAGATTATGCAATGGTAGGTTCATTCTATGCATTTGCAATCTGGATTGGTTTGGGAGCAGGAGCAATCTTATGGTTCTTACAGTCTAAAATAAAATCAAACGGAGCTAACATTGCTTTAGGAGTGGTTTTATTAGGAGTACCTTTCATGATGGGCTTCCAGAACTATAATGTTCATGACAGAAGCAACAGATATACAGCATACGATTATGCATATTCAGTATTAAAATCATTACCGAAAAATGATATCCTTTTCGTTTACGGAGATAACGATACTTATCCGGTTTGGGCAATTCAGGAGACAGAGCAGTTCAGAGATGATGTGAAGGTAGTAAACTTTACCCTTGCTTCAACTCCATGGAACCTTGATCAGATTAAAAGAAGAACGTACAACGCTATGGGAATCCCTAGCCAGTTGACACATGACGATTACAGAGATGGTGTAAATGATCAGATCTATATGATGAAGAAAGAAGATTGGGAAGGTGTTTTCTCTATGTTGAAAGAACAGGGAGCACCGGAAACAGAATTCCAGTCTTTCAGAAAATATCTTACTCAGGATTCTTTAACACTGAAACAGGCTATTGAATTCATTAAGTTCAAATCTCCTGAAAAAGACGAGTTATTGAAAATGTACTTCGGGGAAGAGAAGTTTGAGAAATACAATATTCTTCCGGTTAACAAATTCATCCTTCCGGTGAATAAAGAAAATGCTTTGAAAGCAGGAATCATCAACAAAGAAGATCTTCCAAACGTAGTCAATCAGATTATGATTACTTACAAAGGAAACACATTGTATAAGAACAACCTTATTTTGATGGATCTTTTAGCGAACTTCGACTGGAAGCGTCCGATCAACTTTTCATCAGGAGGCATTTATGACAGTGAGAATATTTTCTATCTGAACGATTACCTTCAGTTTGACGGATTCAGCTACAGATTAATTCCTATCCAAACGCCTCCGACAGCTGACGGCGATATGGGAAGAGTAGATGCCAATTCTCTTTATAACGTAGTGAAAAACTTCAGATGGGGGAACTTTAAGAACTTAAATACTCACTTTGATGAAACGGCTACTTCCAATATCATCAGCTACAGAATGTCTGCAAGCAGAGCGGCAGCAGCCCTAGCATTAAGCGGACAGAAAGCTAAAGCATTGGAAATTCTGGATCTAGCAGCAAAAGAAATTCCGGCAGAGAAATATAATGATCCCCGTTCTTTAAGCTCAATTGTTTCAGGATACATCATCGCAGGACAGGAGCAGAAAGGTCTTCAGCTTGCTGAGGTACTTAAGAAAGGAATCTTTGAAGAGTATGATTATTATTTAAGTCTTTCTAAAGCAGATCAAAGCTATCTGAGAAGACAAATGAGAACAAAACCTATGGAATATTCTCTTGTGGTTTCTGCAGTAACGGATGCTTACACAAAGATCGGACAGAAGGAAAAAGCATATGCTTATCTGGTAAAATCTATAGAGCCGATTGACAAGAAGTTCAATGTATTTATCAAAGATCTTCAGGAAATGGGTAGAGAAAAGGCCATGAAAGAGTCTGAAAATGTACAGCAGATCACGCCGTTCTATCAGTACTTGTTTGATGTGATGGAACCTTATGATTCTACTTATTCAAAAGAAAAAGAAAATCAGATTACGACTGCGATTATTAAAGCAACAAAATAAAATATTGTAAAACGGAACTTCGGTTCCGTTTTTTTATTATTGGCAATCCTGAATTTTAAGGTTATATTTGTGGAAGTAAAAATACATAATGTCCGAAACACAAAATAGCAAATTCCCAATCTATGCCGTCATTGCTACGGTTCTTTTTAAGCTTCTTTTTTTATTAACGCACTACATTCAGGAAGATGCATTTATTACCTGGAGGGTTGCTCAGAACCTGTTGGATTATGGAGTAATCGGCTTCAATGGCGATACCAAGATTTCTGCATCTACAACACATCTGTATGTTTTTGTATCCTATATTTTCAATCTTGTTTTTGGAAAAGAAAACTTTATTGAACCTCTTTTGATTTTTAACTCCCTGCTGTTTACCATAGGAACTTTATGGCTGTCTCATTTGGTTCTTAAAAACCCATGGCATAAAGCGATCTTTATATTTCTGATCGGTATTTTGCCGCCTTCCATTAAAATTTCAATCCTCGGTATGGAATACGGAATTCTGTTTTTTCTGGAGATGGCATTGCTGTATTACGGTTTCCATAAAGGGAAAAAATGGGTGTTAACATTTCTTCCTGTTTTAATCATGTTTACAAGGATTGATACAGTAATCTTCCTGGGAATTGTATTTCTTGTGGATCTATTCTGGAACAGAAAAATCAGATGGAATTATATTTTTGGCGGAGCTTTGGGAGTCTTAGCTACGGTTGCTTTCAACTGGTTCTACTTTGGAGAATTAGTTAATAATACCATTACTGCGAAAAAATTGCTTTATAGTGAAAATTTTACGGTCCAGCAGCATATCGGATATTTCTTTAAAAGTTTTGGAAACTTCTGGGGAATGCTGAAAGTTCCGGGAGATTTCAATCCTCTGACAATTGTAATAATGATTTTTGAATTACTTTGCTTTATTTATCTCATCAGGCAAAGGGAAAAAAGAAACTACTTTTTGTGGATGATTTTTCTTTTCGGATGGGCAAAACAAATTATATTCATTTCTCAGAAAAGCTTGTTCGACTGGTATTACTGGGTACCGCAGCTTTTGCTTTTTGTTCCTGTTCTTATTTTTGTACTGGAACAGAAGGAAAAGAAAAAACTATGGCTTTCATTACTCATTATATTCTATATTTTCCCGATGCTTATTTTCCAGACGGTTCACTGTATTGCAACAGGAAACGGAGAGTGGAATTACCGCAGAACAATTGGTACGTTTTTACATCAATATGAAAAAGATAAAAACCAATGGATTTTACTGGAACCGGCGGGCTATGTTCCTTATTTTTCAGGATTAAAAACAATTGATGAGGTGGGATTGGTAGATAAGCAGATTCAGGAAGAAATTAAAAAAGATAAGGTCAATTACTGGATCAACACCGTAAAAACAAGAAAACCGAAATATCTTCTTTCTTATCAGAATTTATACGAAGGAAACAACGCGAATTCATTGTACTATCAAACCCATTATAAACTGCTGAAAGAATTCCGTGTGAAAGATCATCTGAAAAGCGACAATAAGATTCTGGAAAAAATTTATCATCTCAAACCTTCCGGAACAGACTATAATTTGTACATTAGGGTTGATTAAAAGATTGAAATATTTAAAAATTGAAAGAATTCAGAAAAAAAGTTTTATAATAACTCTAATACTCTCAAACCCTCCGACCCCAACAATCACTGCAACCTGATATCTAAAACCTGATCCCTGAAAAAGATGAAATACTGTGCTTTTCTCCGTGGCGTCAACGTAAAAGGAACCAATATGAAAATGGCTGATGTATGCCAGGTTTTTAAAAATGCCGGAATGAAGGATGTGAGTTCAATTCTGGCTTCAGGAAATATTGTTTTTTCTTCGGATAAAAAGGTAGAGGAACTGAAAACCATTTTGGAAAAAGCGATGTCGGAACATTTTTCTTACGAAGCCTTTTTATTTGTAAAATCTCAGGAAGAGATAGAGGTGTTCTGGAACAGTATTCCTTTCGAAAAGAATGAAAATTTTCATATTTATGGTTTCTTAGGAATTCCTGGAGTGGAAAAGGTTTTGATGGAGGAGTTTAAAAAAGCGGCACAGGCTGAAAACGAAAAGGCAGAAATTATTAATGATCTATTTTACTGGCAGGTTCCGAAAGGAAGTACCTTAGATTCTACTTTCGGGAAAGTTTTAGGAAAGAAAAGTCTTAAAGATCAGTTTACCAGCAGAAATGTGAATACATTTGAAAAGATTCTGAAGAAATTCTAATAAATCATCGCGGATGCTTCGACAGGCTCAGCATGACATCGTTATAAATTAACTTTGTTTGCAAAGACTTTAAATTGTAATATTTCAGTATCGATTAACATATCATCTTGTAAATGTTAATAAAGCAGTTAGTATTAGAGCTGTCATGCTGAGCCTGTCGAAGCATCTATCAATTATCAAGTACACATTAGCATATAGTATTAGAGTTCTCATGCTGAGTCTGTTGAAACACCTATCTATTATACCGCAAATTCAAAAATCCAAAAGACTCAAAAACTCATGCAGCCATAGCCTGTTAAAGCAATCAAATAATTTCCATTTGTGAAACTTTCTCAGTATTTTTACTGAACTTTTTAATTACAATAAAATGATTCAGTATTTAGATAATATTTCGCACAAAGATTCAAAAAACTTTTTCCTTATTGCCGGACCTTGTATCATTGAAGGAGAAGATATGGCGCTAAGGATCGCTGAAAAAGTAATCAATATCACAGATAAATATAATATTCCCTATATTTTCAAAGGAAGTTTCAAAAAGGCTAACAGAAGCCGTGTAGATTCTTTCACAACCATTGGTGAAGAGAAATCTCTTGAAATCCTTAAAAAAGTAGGAGAGACCTTCAATATTCCTACCACTACAGATATTCATGAGAATGAACATGCGGCACTGGCAGCACAGTACGTAGATGTTTTACAGATCCCTGCATTCCTTGTACGCCAGACAGACCTATTGGTGGCTGCAGCACAAACCGGAAAATGTGTTACTTTGAAAAAAGGACAATTTCTTTCTCCGGAAGCCATGAAGTTTGCCGTTCAGAAAATTACAGATTCTGACAATCAGAAAGTAGCCATCATTGAAAGAGGAAACTCTTTCGGTTATACTGATCTGATTGTGGATTACAGAGGAATTCCTACTATGAGAGAGTATGCTCCTGTGATTCTGGATGTTACACATTCTTTACAGCAGCCTAATCAAAGCTCAGGAGTTACAGGAGGAAGACCGGATCTTATTGAAACTGTTGCCAAAGCAGGAATTGCAGTTGGAGCAGACGGAATTTTCATCGAAACTCATCCTACACCCGAAACGGCATTATCTGATGGTGCCAACATGTTAAGATTAGATTTATTAGAAGATTTGTTACAAAAATTGACAAGAATTAGAGAATCGATTTTGTAATTGTTAAAAAAACATTAATTTTAGAAATTCTAAAACATTTCTTTTGAAAAAACTAGTTTTACCGCTAAGCCTTATGGTCCCTGTACTGTTTTTCTCCCAACAAAGAAAAAAAGATACAGCAACCACTAAAGTGACCGATATAGAGGAAGTTGTCTTCCAGAAAAAAGCAACAGGAAGAACCAATGACCTTACCAATGTAAGAATTTCAGCGAAAGAAGCAAAATCAGTAGCTTCTATTAATGGTGGGATTGAGGGATTGCTTAAAACACTGCCTTCCGTAAACTCCAATACCGAGCTGTCTTCCCAATATATGGTTCGTGGTGGAAACTATGATGAAAACCTTATCTATATTAATGATATTGAAATCTACAGACCTTTCCTGATCAGAAACTCACAACAGGAAGGGATGAGTATCATCAACCCGGATATGGTGTCTGCAGTAAATTTCTCTGCAGGTGGATTTGAAGCCAAATATGGGGATAAAATGTCTTCTGCTCTGAATATCTATTACCGTGAGCCTGAAAAATTTGAAGTTTCAGGTGAGGCGAGTTTAATTGGAGGAAGACTTACAACAGGTCTGGGTTCCAAAAATAAAAAATTTACCGCCTTATTTTCCGGGAGATACAGAAATACCAACCTTGTTCTTAATACCTTAAAAGAAGATACAGATTTTAATCCAACCTATTGGGATTTCCAGTCTTATCTGAACTATCATGTGAGTGATAAATTCAGCATGTCATTCATCGGATATTATTCCAAGAATGATTATGAGATGATTCCCAGAGCCAAAAGTGTAACTTTCGGAAGTCTTCAGCAGCCTATTACCGTCAATATTGGTTATGGAGGTCAGGAAAATGACCAATATAAAAATATGATGGGTACATTTTCTATGAACTATAAGCCTGCAGACAAATGGAAGCTTACTTTAGATGCTTTTGCTTATCAGAACAGAGAAAGAGAATATTACACGATACAGTCAGCTTACGAGCTGCAGACTTTTGATCCGGTAACACAGCAGCCTGTGACTTCTTTCGATGTAGGAGGACAGATAGAGCATGCAAGAAACGATTTGTTTGTAAGAACATACGGAACACAGTTCAGAGCGAAATTTTCACCCAATGTCAATACAGACTTTGAGGTTGGTTTTAAATATGAAAAAGAAAACCTGAAGGATCTTACCAATGAGTGGAAACTGATAGATTCTGCCGGATATAGCCTTCCAAGGCCGGAAATTATTGATCCGAGAACAGGAACAACAGGCGATCTTAAGCTTGCTTATTATATTGCCGGACAAAATAATATAGAGCCTACAAGACTTTCAACATACGCACAGTATTCACAAAAGTTCTACTGGGGAGCCAGTAAAGTATTTGTGAATGCCGGAGTACGTGTTGCCAACTGGAGTTTCAATAAAGAAACCATATTCTCACCAAGAGCTCAGTTTGCCATCAAACCGGACTGGGACAGTGATATGTTGTTTAAAATTTCAGGGGGAATCTACTATCAGGCTCCTTTTTATAAAGAAATCAAGGATTTAGATGGTAATTTTAATTCCAATATAAAATCACAACGCTCTATCCAGGTCATTCTTGCCAATGATTATGAGTTCCAGATGTATGACAGGCCATTCAAACTGACAACGGAACTCTATTACAAGAAAATGGATAATCTGATTCCTTATTATATGGATAACGTAAGAATCCGATATTCAGGGCAGAATAATTCCAAAGGATATGCCTATGGTATTGATACCAGATTATTCGGAGAATTTGTTCCAGGTGTAGATTCTTGGTTATCTGCGAGTTATGCAAGGGTGTATGAAAATATTGATGGAAGAGGAGATATTCCAAGACCTACAGATCAGAGGTTGAGGTTTGCGATGTTCTATCAGGATTATATGCCAAGTTTTCCGTCTATGCGCGTGAACCTTACTCTGGTGTACGCTATGGGGTTACCTACAGGAGCTCCCGTCATGTTTAACAGTAACGGACAGCCGGATTTTGGCTCAGCTTATAATTATCAGCAGACTCTTCCTTCCTATAAAAGGGTAGATTTAGGGCTGACAAAAGTATTTATTGATCCGAAAGAAAAAAATAAGAGATCCGGTTTCTGGGGTAATTTTGAAGAACTGACATTAGGCGTTCAGGTTTTCAATGCATTTAACATCAACAATACTGTTGCAAACCAGTGGATTACAGACTATAACAGCAATTATATGTATCCAGTTCCGGTACGTCTTACAGGGCGTTTCTTCAACGTGAAGCTGGAATTCAAACTATAGAATTACGATCAAAAATAAAATAGCAGAGAGCTTTCGAATTTTTTCGGAAGCTTTTTTGTTTACCCGAATTTTATAACAACATTACCAAATTCTATAACAAAGGTTTCGAAGATCTTTTTACCTTTGCCTTATCAATGAAAAAGATTCTTGCCATACTGTTTTCTGTTTTCTACTTCGGGTTTTCTTCCGGAGCAGCTTTCAGCATTCATTATTGCATGAAAGAATTTGTTTCTGTAAGCCAGAAAGCAGATGATATCTGCGGGAAATGCGGTGTTAAAGACAAAAAAGGATGCTGCAAAACAGAGATTAAAATAGTAAAAACAGATGATTCCCAGAAGTCAGATCTGCTCAAAATTGATTTTTTAGGCCAGATTTCAGAGATCCCTGTGAAACAGCAGTTTGCAATTGTAGACAAGTCTTTTTCGGCAACCAAATTTACCCAGATTCAGATCAATGCACCGCCAGAATACCGGCCGGTACCAATCTACATTAATCATTGTAATTTTAGAATTTAGAATCCGTCAGTCGTTTCCGGTATCATTTTCATATACTGTTTAGGCGACATGTTCTGACGCATTTACTGATGCGTTACCAATATTCCTTATTAAAAAATTAATTCTAAAATTTAATACAATGAAAAAATATATCATCACAGCAGCCTTATCTTTATTCTCAATCGTTTCATTATCTGCACAATCTAAAAAGGATGCTCAGGTTTCTAAACTATACCAGAATTATATTGCTATCAAATCAGCGTTAGCTTCAGATGACGCAGAAAAAACTTCAAAAGCCGCAACAGAATTTATTAAAACAGCTTCTGTTATTGATTATAAAGTAGTTTCTGAGGGAAATCTTAATATTCTCCGAAAAGATGCTTCTGTTATTTCTGAAGCAAGAAATGTTGCCGCACAAAGAGAAACCTTTTTCAATCTTTCGGATAATATGATCGCTCTGACCAAACAGTTCAAACTTTCCGATAAACCAGTTTACGTTCAATATTGCCCAATGGCAGACGGAAGCTGGCTAAGCGATGAAAAACAGATCGTTAATCCATACTACGGAAAGTCTATGCTTTCATGCGGAAGTGTAAAGTCAGAGATTAAATAATTATCGTATTATTCATTAAAATAACAAGTTGCATAACTTGAGTTATAATTAACTTTAAGTTATGCGATTTCTAAAAAGTTCGAAATATTATGAAAAAGCTGATAATGTTTCTGGTGCTTTTGTTCTCTGTATTTACTTTCGCACAAACAACAAAAATATCTTATACATGCCCCATGCATCCTGAAATTGTTTCAGATAAACAGGGAAAATGCCCTAAATGTGGGATGGAATTGGTAGAAAAAGAAATTGATTCTTCTATAAATATGGAAAATCTTAAAGAAGAAAAATCTATTTTAAAACGTAATTCTGAAAACGGAAAAATTACTTTTGGAGGGAAACCGGTTCGTTATGATCTCTATGTAAAAGATACTATTGTCAATTTTACAGGAAAAAACAGAAGAGCCATTGCGATCAATGGAAAACTTCAAGCTCCTACTTTATATTTTACAGAAGGTGACACTGCCGAAATCTACCTGCACAATATGCTTAAAGAAAATACAGGGCTGCACTGGCACGGAGTAATTCTTCCCAATGAGCATGACGGTGTTCCATACCTTACTACAAAACCTGTAAAACCGGGAGAAACCCATTTATATAAATTCAGGATTTCTCAGAACGGAACGTATTGGTATCATTCTCACGAAGCACTGCAGGAGCAGATAGGAATGAATGGTATCCTGGTTTTCAAAAAAAGAGAAGGAGAGCCTCAAACACAATATAATGCTGAAATTCCGGTATTATTGGGAGATTGGAGTGATGATGATCCTATGCAGATTGCAAGAAGACTTCATATGGCCAACACAGACTGGTATGCGGTAAAGAAAAATGCAGTACAGAGTTACTGGGAAGCCATTAAATCCGGAAATTTAGGTACAAAAGCCCTGAATGAATGGAAAAGAATGGAAGCGATGGATGTAAGTGATGTCTATTACGATAAATTCTTAATCAATGGTACTCCCAGTTCAGATTATTCTGATTTAAAAGCTGGTGATAAAGTAAGGCTGAGAGTTGCCAATGGAGGTTCATCTACCTATTTCTGGCTCAATTATGGAGGCGGAAAGATAAAAGTAGTGGGTAATGATGGTAACGATGTTGTACCAACAGAAGTTGACCGCCTGATTGTAGGAGTTTCTGAAACCTATGATATTGAAGTGACAATTCCCGAAAATAAAAGCTTTGAATTCAGAGCAACTTCTGAAGACAGAATAGGACACGCTTCTCTTTGGCTGGGTTCAGGTGAAAGGGTTGAAGCTCCCAATCTTCCAAGGCTGATGCTTTTTGAAGGAATGAAAATGATGAACGGAATGATGGAGATGAGCGGAAATATGAAACCGATGAATATGACGATGGGAAACCAGATGATGGATATGAATGAAGTGATGTATCCGGAATTGTCTGAAAATCAAAGAAAAACTACGGCAAAGCATATCAATGAGATGATGGGAGTGAAAACCCAAGAAGATAAAAAAGAAGATCATTCCCAACACTCAGGAATCGATATGAAGGAAGAGAAAACAATCAAGAGACTGTCTTACAATATTTTAAAATCTCCTGAGAAAACCATTCTTCCTGCAGACAGCATTCGTGAAATGAAATTTACGCTGGAAGGAAATATGAACCACTATCTTTGGACGCTGGATAATAAAACGGTAACAGAAACGGATAAAATTCTGATCAAAAAAGGAGAGGTTCTTAGAATCACGATGTATAACAATTCTATGATGCGTCACCCGATGCACCTTCACGGTCATGATTTCAGATTAATCAATTCAAAAGGAGAATACTCTCCCTTGAAAAATGTAGTAGATATTATGCCGATGGAAACGGTAACAATAGAATTTGCTGCCAATCAGGATGGAGACTGGTTTTTCCACTGCCATATTTTATACCATATGATGGCAGGAATGGGAAGAATCTTCAGCTATGAAAATTCAAAACCTAATCCTCAGCTGCCCAACAGAAAACTGGCCTGGAAAAACTTTATTCAGGATAATAAAATGACCAGTTCTATGGCAATGCTGGATGTTGCAAGCAATAAGATCCACGCAGAGACAATGACGATGTTCGGACCAAGATGGGCTAACCTTAATGAGTTTCA
The DNA here is from genome assembly GCF_003201365.1 of Chryseobacterium sp. CBTAP 102. NCBI lineage: Bacteria > Pseudomonadati > Bacteroidota > Flavobacteriia > Flavobacteriales > Weeksellaceae > Chryseobacterium > Chryseobacterium sp. CBTAP 102. Next base: position 452,863 of record NZ_QICX01000001.1, on the reverse strand, counting down.
TTCCAACTGGAATTTTGATCATTTTGAAGGAAGTGCAAAAGTAGGACGATTTTTAGGAAAATTCCAATGGGCGCTTCCTTATGCAGGAGTAAGAGTTCAGAAGAATCATGAAATTATAGAAAGACAGATGGCAGAAGATATGGGAATGGATTTTTATGGTAAAAAGACCTGGTTCGGACAGCAGAAAGCTTCAAAAAACAGATTTGCATTCATGTTGGGAATGCAGTATGTATTGCCAATGTTGATCACGGCTGATGCAAGTGTCGATCAGAACGGAAAAGTATTATTAGGGCTAAGTCGTGAAGATATACCACTTTCCAGAAGGCTGAGAGGGAATTTCAGTGTCAATTCAGACGGTGAGTTTTCAACAGGACTGAGATATATTTTTCAGAAATGGCTGTCCCTTTCAGGAAATTATGATAATGAAATGGGCTGGGGTGCAGGTGTTACTTTAACCTACTGAATAAAACCAAATTATAGTAAAAAGCTGTCTCTTATTGAGGCAGCTTTTTTTGGACACGGTCAATTTTCGTGTGGAGAATTTCTTTGTAAACGCAGAGAATAGATGATTCTACGGTATTGTTTAAGGCAGCAAAGAGATGTAACTTTAAGTGATACATTCACTTAGAAATGATCAATGAAATGGATTCCAGCTTTTGATCCCTTAAAAATTTCTGCGCTTTTTTATTGTATTAAGTCATAAATTTTAAAACTCATAACTCATCATTTATAATTATCCTAGCACTGTAACTCCTTTTTCAATCATTTCATAGATGGCATCTCTGGCGTTATCAGGTTTTACGTTGACGGCACGTGTACCGTTGAAATGAAGACAAGTTACATATCCGTTGGCTACCGCATCCTGTGCTGTGAACTTAACACAATAATCCAGGGCCAGTCCAACGATTTCTACCAATTGAATGTCGTGATATTTTAAGAAGTCATCCAAACCGGTTTTCATAAAGTGGTTGTTATCCTGGAAACCGCTATAGCTGTCAATTTCAATATTTTTACCTTTCTGTACAATATGGGTTACTTTGTCTCTGTTCAGATCTTTATGAAATTCTGCTCCGAAAGTTCCCTGAATACAGTGATCCGGCCACATAAACTGAGGAACACCATTTAAAATAATACTTTCTCCTACCTTTCTTCCATTGCTGCTCGCAAAGCTTTTGTGCCCTGCAGGATGCCAGTCTTGTGTAAGAACTACCTGATCATATGCATTTTCCTCCATCAAAAGATTGATGTATGGAATAATTTCGCTGGCTCCAGGGACTGCAAGTGCTCCGCCTTCACAAAAATCATTCTGTACATCGACTATTATTAACGCTTTTTTCATATTTTGATTTCTCGAATTTTTGATAAATTTACAAAACTAATCTTCAAAAATTTGTCCAAACCCGAATTATCGGACAAATCGGCAACATAAATTTTTCAATGCATATCAGGGAAGAACTTAAAAATTAAAATAATTAAGTTTTGTCTGCAGCGTATGCTATTTTGAGACCCAAACCAAATATCAATAGCTTATCTTTGCGGAAATAAGTATTTTATGTCATTTGAATCGTTAGGATTATCACACAATATTATTCGTTCTGTCAAAAAACTAGGGTATTTAAAACCGTTCCCAATACAGGAGCAGGCTGTTCCTGTCATTTTACAAGGGAAAGATCTCATGGGAATTGCCCAGACAGGTTCCGGAAAAACGGCTTGCTTTGTAATGCCGATTCTGGAAAAACTACAGAATGCAGAAGTTAAAAAAGACCGTAATGTTCAGGTTTTGATATTGGTTCCTACCCGTGAGCTGGCAATCCAGATTGATGAAGTGTTCAGAGCGTTCACAGAAAATTTAAAGAGAGAAGTTCGTACAATGGCAGTGTATGGAGGGGTTTCTATCAATCCACAAATGAAGGGAATGTTTGGTGTGGAAGTTTTGATTGCCACTCCGGGACGTTTGCTGGATTTGATTGATCATAATGCAGTGAGTATTTCGGGAATTAAGCATCTGGTGATTGATGAAGCTGATAAAATGTTTCAGCTGGGCTTTGGTGAAGAAATGAATAAACTTTTTGCCATGATGCCTGTAGCGAAACAAACTACTTTGTTTTCAGCGACCCTGAATGATAAAGTTTCAGAAATGAAAGAACGCCTTTCTATCAATCCCACGATTATTGAAATTACAAAAGAAGAAGTTGAAATTGATAATATCGAACAGCTGGCGTATCATGTTGCTCCGGAAAATAAAGGACCTTTTTTACGATATCTGATCAAAGAAAAGAAAGTGGAAAAGGCTTTGATTTTTGTTTCGTCTACAAGATCTGCAGATAATCTGGTAGAGAAACTTAAAAAGAATAAAATAAAAGCGGTGGCCATTCACAGTCAGAAGTCTCAGGGAGCGAGAAGAAACAATCTTGAAGAATTTAAAGTAAACGGAGCTCAGATCTTGGTGGCTACAGATTTAATAGGCCGTGGAATTCATATTGAATCCCTGCCGTGTGTGATCAATTACGAGTTACCCCGTTCGCCGCTGGATTATATCCACCGTATTGGCAGAACAGGACGTGCCAATGAAAAAGGAACGGCAATCAGTATTCTGACGGATGATGAATTGCAGCATTTTCGGGTGATTCAAAAGAAAATGGGTAGAAAAGTAACCCTGCAAAGAACAGAAGGTATTGATTTACATGGATATTAATCATTGATTATAAATAGAAGGGCTTCAGTTTATACAATTGAAGCCTTTTTTAATGAAAAATCGATACCACAAAAATCATTATCGGTACAATTAATGCTTTATTCACTTTAAATTCTTGAATTTTTGATAAATTCGCACAAGCTGATATTTGTAAATTATTCTAATGAATAATGAGAGGACAAATCGGCAATAATTAAAAAAATTAAAACCTGAGTAATGAGTGATTTAGAGAAAAAAAAGTTTCCAATAGGACCATTTGAAGTTCCTGAAAACATTTGTGATACCACATTGGATACTTATATCAACGTAATTAAAGACTTTCCCGGCAGACTAAAAAATCTCATTGAACATTTTACAGATGACCAGTTAGATACTCCTTACAGAGAAGGAGGCTGGACGGTAAGGCAGCTTGTGAATCACCTTTCTGACAGCCATATGAACAGTTTTATGCGTTTCAAACTGGCTCTGACAGAAGAAAACCCTACCATAAAACCTTATGATGAAGCGAAATGGGCGGAACTTCAGGACAGTTTTCATATGCCTGTAAAACCGGCAATGAGAATGTTGAAAGGAACACACCAAAGATGGGTAGTTCTTCTTAAAAGCCTTACGAATAAACAGTTTGAAAGAACTTTTCATCATCCTGAGCATCAAAAGAATTATAATTTAAGAGAAAGCCTAGCTTTATACGTGTGGCACTGTAATCATCATTTTGCTCATATTGAAAATCTGAAGATAGAAAAAGGTTGGTAAGGAAGAGTCTCAATAGTCCAATATATTATCAGGAAATTAAAGACAGAATTTCCCTGTTATCTGAAAATTCTCATGGAAAATGGGGAAAAATGAATGGGTGTCAAATGTTAAAGCATTGTGATCTGGTTCTTCAGGTGGCTTTGGGAAAGCTGGAACTTCCCCGTATTCATGTTATGTTTGAGGCAATAGGGATTTTTACTAAAATAGAAATGTATATTTTCAATAATGGAATTCCCAGAAACATGCCTACTTTTCAAAAACTAATCGTTAATTTTGAATGTGATTTTGATGTATCAAAAGCCAATCTGCTGAAAACACTGGAGGAATTCCGGGAAGCTTGTGAAAAACACAGACTGCCGGAACGTCACAGATTATTTGGTAAAATGACTGAAAAAGACTGGACATTTTTAGAATACAAACATCTTGATCACCATCTAAAACAATTTAATGTATGAGTTTTTTTGATAAAATATTCGGTGGAAAAAGCGAAACCCCTGACCAAAAAACATTCTGGAAAAAGATAGAATCTGAGGAGGATCTTACAAAAGCTATAGAAGACTCTTTTCAGAATAAGATCGCAATATTCAAACATTCTACAAGCTGTTTTATCAGCAGAACTGTTCTGAAAAATTTTGAAAAAGAAGTAGAGAATTCAGACCATCCGGTGAATGTGTACTATCTGGATTTATTGGCTCACAGATCTCTTTCCAACAAAATAGCAGCAGATTTTGAAATCAGACATGAAAGTCCGCAGCTCATTGTCATAGAAAACGGAAAACCTGTTAACAGTGCCTCGCACCAGGACATTTCTTTAAGTCAGATTGTATCATGAAGAATATAAATAATTATTTAGCCAAAGTTTTAAATGTTCCGCTTCAGAATGTGAACACCTGCAGCCTGCACTATGAAGTAAAGAAAATTCCTAAAAACCAGTTTCTTCTTCAGTATGGTGAAATCTGCCGTCATATTTTCTTTGTAGAAAAAGGGCTGATAAAGATGTATTCCATTGATAAAAACGGAAAAGAACATATTATCCAGTTTGCCCCGGAAAGCTGGCTGATTTCTGACCGAAGCAGCCTTTATTTCAATGAAAAATCCATTTATTATATAGAAGCAGTGGAAGATTCTGAAGTTTTGTTTCTTCATCCGGATTTCTTCAACAAGCTGGTAGAACAGTTTCCAAACAGCATAGAAAGAAGTGATTTCCTTCTTCAGAAACACATCAGAAGTCTTCAAAACAGAATCAACTCCTTATTGGGAGAAACTGCAGAAGAAAGGTATATGAAATTCATAAAAATGTACCCGGATTTGCTGCTGAGAGTTCCACAATGGATGATTGCTTCCTACCTTGGAATTACTCCTGAAAGTCTGAGCCGTGTAAGAAAAGAGCTGGCAAGAAAAAATTTCATCCCGGATAATAAATAGGAAAGGCCGGAAGAAGGAAGCTTGAAGTTCTGGTAAATATAAAAGAACTTCAACAGCTATTGTTTAGATAGAATTGAAATAAGTTATTCTTAAAACTATAATAACTTCCATCATCCATCATCCTTACTTCAAATAAATCTTTTTGGCAAGCTGTCCAACCTGTCTGAGTTTCGTCTGTGTATTTTCCGACCAGGGAAGCCCTATACAGAGCCTCATACAGTTTTCAAACTGCTCCTGAAAGGTGAACATTCTTCCGGGAGCTATACTGATGTTTTGCTTGATGGCGAGATCGTACAATTCTGTTGTGCGGATATTTTTATCAAATTCTACCCACAAAGACAAACCTCCCTGAGGACGGCTTGTTTTCGTACCTTCCGGAAAAGATTCTGCAATAGTCTGTACATAGTTCTGATAATTGAACTGTAATGTTTTGCGAAGCTGCTGGAGATGCTTTTCATATTTTCCGGATTTCAGGAAGTTAGCCACTGCTTCATTCACAATGGAAATAGAAGAGGTAGAATGCAGAAGTTTCAGCTTCATGATTTTTTCTTTATATTTTCCCGGAGCAATCCAGCCTACACGATATCCGGGAGCCAGAGTTTTTGAAATTGAGCTGCAATACAGTACATTTCCGTTTGTATCAAAAGATTTGCAGCATTTCGGACGGCTGGAACCAAAATAAAGGTCTCCATATACATCATCTTCTATCAACGGAATATCATTTTCAGAAAGTATTTTTACAATTTCCTTTTTATTCTCATCAGGCATACAGCTTCCCAAAGGCGAATTAAAATTGGGTATCAACAGGCACAGATCTATTTTAGGAATTAATTTTTTTAAAGTATTGATTTCTATTCCGGTAGTAGGATGGGTAGGAAGTTCCAGAACCTTTAAACCCAATCCATTGGCCAGCTGAAGAATTCCGGGGTAGCAGGGACTTTCGATCGCAACGGTATCTCCCGGTTTTCCCAAAGCCATCAAACAGAAAGAAAGGGCATTCATCCCGCCATTGGTGGTAATCAGATCATTTTCGCTAAGATTTCCTCCCCACTGTAAGGAACGTACTGCAATCATTCTTCTTAATTTCAGATTTCCCTGAAGCTCTTCATATTCGGTTCCTCCGTCTTTTAATTCTCTGGTGGCATTTACAATTTCTTTCTTCAGTTTAGCCTGAGGCAACAGATCTCCGGAAGGAATTCCAATTGAGAAAAAGGTAAGGTCTTTTTTACCCATATTTTCATATACTTTACTGATCAGCTCATCCGGTTCATCGTTATTGGCGATCAATGACGGACGGCTTACTTCGGGCAAAGGAAGTTTTGCAGAGAGCAGCTGGCTTACAAAATAACCGGATTGCGGCCTGGACTCTACCAATGACTGGGATTCCAGTTCCAGAAAAACACGTTTGGCTGTATTCATACTTACCTGATGCTCCTGGCATAGCATTCTCACTGAAGGAAGCTTGTCTCCAGCCTTTAGAATACCATTTCTGATCTGTCCTGCAATGCCATCTGCAATTTCTGTATACAAAAATTCTTTACTCATATTTTTAAACTGTGCTCATGCAAATATACAAAACTGATACTGTGTTTATCGAATTATCCTTTCTAATTTTGAACATCAATTAAAAGCTTGAATACAATGTTGACAAAACAAATATCAAAAGATGAAAATATAAGTGGCTGGATCAATGGTTTTATAGGGGTAGTCTTGTTTAGTGGAGGTTTGCCGGCCACTAAGTTAGCCGTAATGGAAATGAGTCCCATTTTTGTAACGATTGTTCGTGCAGCTGTGGCAGGAGTTCTGGCACTGGTTGTATTATGGCTGGGTAAAGAAAAACGGCCTGTCAAAAAAGATTTAATCCCGTTATTGCTGGTTTCTCTTGGCTGTGTGGTAGGGTTTCCCCTTCTTTCTGCATTGGCTCTTCAATATCTCACTTCAGCGCATTCTATTGTATTCCTGGGAATGCTGCCTTTGGCAACTGCAGTATTTGGGGTTATGCGAGGTGGGGAAAGACCTCATCCTATATTTTGGTTTTTTTCTATTATAGGAAGTCTTTTGGTGATCGGCTATGCTGTTTCGCAGGGAATATCAGCTTCACCTATTGGCGATATTCTGATGCTTTCTGCTGTTATTTTATGTGGGATGGGCTATGCTGAAGGAGCTAAATTATCCAAAACATTGGGAGGATGGCAGGTAATTTCCTGGGCTTTGGTATTGGCGCTGCCTGTAATGATTCCTTTATTTTTTATGTATTTTCCGGCTGATATTCAGAATGTCAGCTTTCAGGGATGGTTTGGGATGGCTTATATCTCTCTTTTCAGTATGTTCATTGGTTTTATATTTTGGTATAAAGGATTGGCACAGGGTGGAATTGCTACTGTTGGTCAGTTACAATTGCTTCAGCCTTTCTTTGGCCTCGCACTCGCTGCATGCTTTCTTCATGAGCAAGTGAGTATGGGAATGCTTGGTGTAACAGTAGGAGTGATACTATGTGTTGCAGGAACTAAGAAATTTGCAAAATAAGTAGAAGTGCGATCCTTAAAAATCCTTTTGCTGCTGCAGTAGGATATATGGAAAGCCTTATTTCTTTTTGAAATGAGGCTTTTCGTTTTCATAATCGAAATGTTGCAATAAATTTCCTGCGGTTTTAATTCTCAAATAACAAATATAAAATAGATTCGTTATTAAATGTAAGTCCATAAGATAAAATGAGTGATAATCACTAAAAAAATTAACACTATTTAACTTTTTAAATAATTGTTAAGGTGTGGTTTTTGTATACGCACTGTAACCGATTACCAATGATATTTTTACTAAGAATAAGAAGATAGGAATAAGAAAACAATTCCAAAAAAAGCTATTATGGTTATCGACGAAAATATTTTGATTTCAGCGGGAGCAGAAACAAAGCATTATATCTCTTCAGAAACAATTTTCTTTGAAGGGCATATTCCTAATTATTATTATCAGATTATTAAAGGGGAAGTAAAACTTAACAATTATAATGAGGAAGGTAAAGAGTTTATTCAAAATATTTTATCAGACGGGGAAAGTTGTGGAGAATCTATCCTTTTTATAGAAAAACCTTATCCTGTAAATGCGGAAGCCATTACAGAATGTAGCGTTTTAAGACTTCATAAGTCTGCTTTTTTCAATCTGCTGAATCAGTCTCCGGAATTATATATGGAGGTAAACAGCTTCCTGTCAGAACGTCTTTATTATAAATTCATTATGATGCAGAGCCTCTCATCTCAAAACCCTTCTATACGGCTTAGAGGACTAATGGATTACCTTAAAAGTTCTCAAAAAGATCGTACTCCTTATTCTTTTTTAATTCCCTTAACCAGACGGCAAATGGCTAGCCTTACAGGGCTTTGTGTGGAAACCGCTATAAGAACGATTAAACATATGGAAAGAGATAAAATTGTGAGAATTGAAAATCGCAAAATTCTATATTAATCTTGTTTCAGGCATATTATTTGTTTTTTTATTTAAAATATATCGAAATTATGAAAACAATAAGCTGCATGAATATTGATGAAAATCTTTTGTACTCTTTTGGTGCAGAAGATAAGAACTATAAAAAAAGGGAATCGGTTTTTAGAGAAGACGATCATGCAATTTATTATTTTCAGATCAGTGAGGGGAAAGTAAAACTGAATAATTATAATGAAAACGGAAAAGAATTCATTCATAATATTCTGGGCAAAAAACAAAGCTTCGGAGAAGCCATGCTTTTTCTCAATCAGGATTATCCAATCAATGCCATATGTCTTGAAGATTCCCGGATTATAAGACTTCCCAAAAAAAAATTCTTTGAAATGATCACGCAGAATCCTGATCTTTCTCTGGAAATGAATGCATGCCTTTCACAGGAAATTTTTTACAAATTAAAAATGATGCAAAGTTTGGCATCACAAAACCCCATGCAAAGATTAAAGGGTTTACTTGATTATCTTAAAAGCTATCATGATGAAGACTGCCATCAGTGTTTCCATATTGCATTTACTCGGCAGCAGATCGCCAATCTTACAGGCCTGCGTGTAGAAACTGTAATCAGAAACTTAAAAAAAATGGAAAAGGAAGGGATGCTTTCTTTACAAGATCGTAAAATTTTATATTAAATATGATTTTAGTGACTCAAATCATAAAAAAGTGAGTTATTCTTATGTACATTTGATGCAACAGTTTTCAATACCATTCCTGAGATATTAATTAAGATGAATATAAAATATTCATT